>JBKEHN010000004.1:0-65861 GCA_046710905.1 Colwellia sp. | reverse complement strand
TGATTTCTTGGAATAACAACAGGGTTATTACTCACCATTAACGCATGCGCAGCTGTTTTAAATCGAGCGATGCGTTGTTGCCAACTAGGCAGCCATTCACTGAGTATACTCAACAACGGCCCTTCAACTAGACTGCCATTCAGTGAGTCACTTTGTGCATCGTTTAATACATCAGATAAGACATCTGTTAATGAAGTGAAGGTTTTTGTGTAATCCATACTATTTTTTTGCATGATGGCAATTAACTCACTAATGAGTTTACCATCACCTTGCTCAGGCTGATCAATACCTATTTTTACTGCCATCATTCTTAAGTAGTTTTCTTCAAAGTCCTGATGAAATTGTGCTAATAGGGGTTGTAGTTGTGCTACTGCCACATCTTCATCACTATCGATTAAAGGTAATAACGTTTCAGCTAATCGCGTCATATTCCACTGCATAATGCTAATCTGTTTACCAAAAGCATAACGACTATTGCGGTCAATCGAGCTAAAAACAGTTTCCGCATGATAAGCATTCATCATGGCGCAAGGGCCATAATCGATTGTTTCCCCTGAAATACTCGTATTGTCGGTATTCATTACCCCATGAATAAAGCCAACTCTTAACCATGACAGTACTAAAGGAACCTGCTTTGATAAAACCGCAGAGAAAAAGTTAAGTACTTGTTCGCTACTCATTTCATTATCTTCTGTAGCGATTAATGCATCAGCAGCTTTCTCAGACAGTAACTCGGGAAAATGACGTTGAATCGAATAATTAACCAAGGTTTTAAGTGAATCTGTATCGCCACGGGCAGCAAAATACTGAAAAGTGCCTACGCGTATATGACTTGTCGCGACACGGGTAACAACTGCACCAGCAAAAGGTCGTTCACGATAAACACTTTGCCCGGTAGTAACTACAGCCAAACACCGTGTAGTCGGCACACCAAGGGCAAACATCGCTTCACTCATAATATATTCACGTAGGGCTGGTCCAAGGGCACAACGACCATCACCGCTACGTGAAAATTGACTTACTCCTGAGCCTTTAAGTTGAATATCCCAACGCTGTCCCTGAGCATCAGCAACATCACCTAATAAATGTGCACGACCATCACCAAGCTGTGGATTAAATTGGCCAAACTGATGACCTGAGTAAGCTTGAGCAACAGGTTTACTGCCTTCAATTAATCGGTTACCTGAGAAGTACTGGGCTAATAAGTCAGCATCATTTTCTTTATTGTCAGTAGAGTCAAAAGTAATATCTAAGGCTTTAGCTAGTGACTCGTTCCATAACAATAAAGATGGCTGTGCGACAGGATCGGGCAAAACTTGTTGTGAAAAGCTTTCGCCAAGATCACGGTAGCTATTAGAAAGATTTATGGTCATTTATTTCTCTTGGTAAAATTTGTCTTCAATACGTTGACAAAATTGTACTAGATTTTGATAATTTTTGGCTTATTTAGTAAGTTATTTTTCAAAAAAATTTATCTGGTGAGTGGTGCGCAGATCAGGTACGAAGTCGTTTAGTGACCAAGTAATAGGAGAATTAAACCTAAAATTGAATGTATTTATAAGACACGATGCCATTTAAATAGTTATAGAGCCACTTAATATTACTGTTAATGTTAAGAAAAACAACTCGCTTTAATCGACTTTACTTGTCAATTGGACAAGCAGCTACAGACTCAACTACAGCCTTTTTTTCTGTTAGAAAACATTCGTCGAGTAGCGAGCAATAACATAGCTCTACACTAATACTACTTCGTTCAACATTCAATTTCGTCCAAAGTTCAGCACTTAACTCACCTTTGTATAGCTTAAAAAATTCCAGCTTATCTTGGGCTGGTAAAATCACGTTTTTTAATGAAGACGTAACCCAACTATCTTGTGAAAAGTCTGATGTCTTTGACAAGTCACTCGTGAGTTTATTGAACTCTTTTGAGCAACAAGCATTTAGAAAATCAAAGAAGTCAGTGGAGGTTTGATTGTTATACTTGAACGTTACTTGTTTAATTAAGGCCGGTCCGACACCACCATTAGTGATGTTAAAGTTAATAACAGCTTTATTTGTTTCATCAATATTACCAGTACGATATTGTAATAACGGTAGCGTCATCGCCTTAACTTGTTTGTCCACGGCACTCGCTTGCAAGTATGTTGCATAAAAAGAAGCAATTGAGATAAGCACAGCACAAAGTGCTAATGTTAAATTAAGTTTTTATTCAGTAAAACCTAATTTTGACACAAAATATCCTTATTTAGTTGTTGATAGTTTTTAAGTAATTAATTAAATTTTTTAAAGTAACGTTAAAAATACTAGTTTAATGAAGAAGTTAAACTAGCATTTTAATGAGAGAGGAACAATTTACGATCTTAAATTTCAGCAGCAACCACTGTAATTTCTACTAACAATGCTTCTCTCGCCATTTTAGCGGCAACACAAGCGCGTGCTGGTGCATGCCCTTCTGGTAACCAAGCATCCCATACAGCGTTCATATCAGCGAAGTAGCTCATATCTTTAAGGTAGATAGTTGCTGATAAGATATGCTCTCTGTCACTGCCTGCTTGCGTTAGCAATGCATCAACTTTATCAAGCATGGTTTGCGTTTGCTCGGTGATATCTTTAGTAGCGTCTGCCGCTACTTGTCCACATAAGTAAATAGTACCGTTGTGCTTAACTATTCGACTCATACGTTGCTTAGTTTCTAGTCTTGTTATCATATTGTGTAGGCTCTTCCTATTTGTAATTTTATCTGCATTGTTTTCGTGTTTAATTCCATCACTTATAGTCATCGTCTCTCCTTGGCATCCATGCCATCGCGACATACCGTTCATCCTGAACATAACCTCAAAAATTAAAAACTCAAACACTTTGCTAAAAATCTAACTAGTTTGGCTCCTTTTGGTGATTATTAAAAGAAAACCCCAATGTTTTGCAACAGTGAGGTTGAAATTAAATTATATATGCACAGCTTTAATTGAAAGCGTAGGTAGAACATTCAAATTCAAGGCGGTTGCACGGAGCTGACGCATGTCAGTGAGTACAACCAACGCTGAAGTTAGGCGAACTAGCAAAAAAGAGCGCTAATTTTTATTCCCATTCAATGGTGGCAGGTGGTTTTCCCGATATATCGTAAACTACGCGTGAAATACCTTCAATCTCGTTGATTATACGATTAGAAACTAAGCCTAAGAAATCATATGGTAAATGTGACCAACGCGCGGTCATAAAGTCGATAGTTTCAACACAACGTAATGATACAACCCAGTCATACTTACGTGCATCACCCATAACCCCTACTGATTTTACTGGTAAGAACACGGTAAACGCTTGGCTTACTTTGGTATATAAGTCATGTTTGTGTAATTCTTCAATAAAGATAGCATCAGCACGACGTAATAAGTCTGCATATTCTTTTTTCACTTCACCTAATATACGTACACCTAGACCAGGTCCAGGAAATGGGTGACGATAAAGCATGTCGTATGGTAAACCAAGCTCTAAGCCGATTTTACGTACTTCATCTTTAAATAATTCACGTAATGGTTCAACTAAACCTAATTTCATGTAATCAGGTAAACCGCCAACATTATGGTGCGATTTAATCACATGAGCTTTACCAGTTGCAGAAGCAGCTGATTCAATTACATCTGGGTAAATAGTGCCTTGCGCTAACCATTTTGCATTATCAAGCTTGTTCGATTCTTCTTCGAACACGTCAATAAAGACATTACCAATAATTTTACGTTTTGCTTCTGGCTCACTTTCACCGGCTAAACGATTTAAAAATCTATCTTCAGCTTCAATTTTAATGATGTTTAAACCAAAGTGGTCGCCAAACATATCCATTACTTGCTGGCCTTCGTCTAAACGAAGTAAACCATTATCAACAAATACACAGGTAAGTTTATCGCCAATAGCACGATGTAATAACATAGCAACTACTGATGAATCTACGCCACCCGAAAGACCTAGAATAACTTCGTCATCACCAACTTGCTCTTTCATTTTAGCAATTGCATCATCAATAATTGATGCTGAAGTCCATAATTTTTCACATTGACAAATATCGACTACAAAGTTTTCTAAAATACGAGCACCTTGTTTAGTGTGTGTTACTTCTGGATGAAATTGTACGCCGTAGAATTTCTTTTCTTCGTTGGCTATTGCGCCATAAGCACAACTTGCTGTTTGTGCAACGGTAACAAAACCTTCAGGGATAGCCGACACTTTATCGCCATGACTCATCCAAACGTCAAGTAGAGCATTACCGTTATTACCAATACTATCTTCAACGTTGTTAAATAACGCAGATTGAGCAATTAGCTCAACAGCAGCATAACCAAATTCTTTATGGCTTGAACTTTCAACGCCACCGCCAAGTTGCTCAGCCATTGTTTGCATGCCGTAACAAATACCCAATACAGGTACGCCAGCGGTATATACATATTCAGGTGCACGAGGAGAGTTAGCTTCTGTTACTGACTCTGGGCCACCAGCAAGAATAATACCTGTAGGATTAAAGCCTTTAATTTGCTCTTCGGTTACATCCCAAGACCAAAGTTCACAGTAAACGCCAATTTCACGTACGCGACGGGCAATAAGTTGAGTGTATTGTGAACCAAAATCTAAAATAAGTATGCGGTGATCATGAATGTCTTTACTCATGTTGTTTTCCTACTGTTGACGCTCGCCATGAGCAAACTTTATGCTGCGTTGTTATCGTAATGAAATAAAATCATTTATAAAACATCTTTTATGTTAGATAAGCCATTTGTTTAATCACTCAACAGCCTTGCCTAAAGCTCACTCATTTAGAGCGTGGTATTTCAAATAAAACAGGCTGAACTAATTTACTCATAGTTCAGCCTGACAAAAAATTATTTTTTTCATGTACCATAAAAAGCAACTAATAATAGTTTTACAAAGTAGTTTTACTCGATAAGAAAGAAGAAGCGCGGAGTTGACGTTAGTCAATGAGCACTTCTGATACGCTTATCGTGAAAAATACAAAGTAAAACTAGCCCATACGGTAATTAGGCGCTTCTTTAGTGATGGTTACGTCATGTACATGTGATTCACCCATACCGGCTGAGGTGATTTTCATAAACTCAGGTTTGGTACGCATTGTCTCTATATCTTTGGAGCCAGTTAAGCCCATTGATGAACGTAAGCCACCCATTTGCTGATGAATAATTGCCGCTACAGGGCCCTTATAAGCAACACGACCTTCAATACCTTCTGGTACTAATTTGTCTGCTTCGCCTTCAGACTTTTGGAAATAACGGTCACTTGAGCCATCTTTTTGCGCCATAGCACCTAAAGAGCCCATACCACGATAAGATTTGTAGTAACGACCTTGGTAAAGTTCAACTTCACCAGGTGCTTCTTCAGTTCCCGCTAACATGCTACCAACCATAACGCAGTGTGCGCCAGCCACAAGTGCTTTAGCAATATCACCAGAGAAGCGTATACCACCATCAGCGATAACTGGAATACCAGTACCTTTTAAGCCTTCAACAGCATTTGAAATAGCCGTTAATTGTGGAACACCAACACCGGTAACAATACGTGTCGTACAGATTGAGCCTGGACCTATGCCTACTTTCACAGCATCAACACCAGCATCAGCCATGGCTTTTGCGCCAGCAGCGGTAGCTACGTTACCAGCAATAATTTGTAAATCTTGGTATTTTTCACGTGTTTCTTTAACTCGGTCAAGAACACCTTGAGAGTGACCATGTGAGGTATCAATTAATAAAACATCAACACCCGCAGCAACTAATGCGTCAATGCGCTCATCAGTTCCAGCACCAACACCAACAGCAGCACCTACACGTAAACGACCTAATTCGTCTTTACATGCATTAGGCTTATTTTCAGCTTTTTGATAATCTTTTGCAGTAATAAGACCGACCAATTTGAAAGCATCATCAACCACTAAGATTTTCTCGATACGGTTACTATGCATTAAACCTAAGATCTCTTCGCGTGCAGCACCTTCTTTAACGGTGACTAAATCGTTTTTAACTGTCATAAGTGAAGCAACAGACTTAGTTAAATCAGTTTCAAAACGTAAATCACGACCAGTAATAATACCAACTAAGTTGTTGTTCTTATCGACGACAGGGAAACCTGAAAAACCTAAATCATCAGCTTTATGCATGACTTGTTCAATAGTAAAGTCAGTACCTACTGTTACAGGGTCTGAAACGATACCACTTTCATATTTCTTCACTTGAGAAACATTTCGAGCTTGTTCAGCAATGGTCATATTTTTATGAATAAAACCTAAACCGCCTTCTTGCGCTAACGTAATTGCTAGACGCGCTTCTGTTACTGTGTCCATAGACGCAGAAATCATCGGTACGTTTAAATTAATTTTACGGGTTAATTTAGTTTTTAAATCAGCCGTGTGTGGGAGTACTGTTGAATGAGCAGGTACAAGTAATACGTCATCAAAAGTTAAAGCTTCTTGGGCAATTCTTAGCATCGCAACATCTCTCTAAAAGGGTTGGTTAGGGAGTGAATATTGCGGCAGAATTTTAACCGTTTTCTTGTTTTAGGTAAACCTATTTTTATCAAATATCGATAAAAATAGATAAATATACCTGCTCCATCTCAATAGGCTTGATTCAGTAAGAATTTAAAAATTTAGGTAAGGCATTCATTATTAGGAATGGTTGTTCCCTTGATAAAATAGATAACGCTGCATAAAGTATTTTAAAATCTAGCCAAAGGGAAACACAGAACGTAATCACTTCCTTGTTACAGCAATTTATAAGGTAATGACATAACATAATTAATATGCCTAAAAGTGAAATTACCCTGTGTTTCTAAAATAATATATTGAAGTAGAACGGATATAAAATGGCTAAATAGTTTTTAATGATGAAAATAAATTGAAAGATCGTCTTATTCAATAAATAATAGCCAATACTCTCAATTATTCAGCATAGATTTCTCGCTATTATGAGCCAACAGCATATTTTACAGATCAGTGAATTAACAAAAAAAGTCCGCTTTATTCTAGAGAGTGAAGTCAATACTGTTTGGTTAACCGGTGAAATATCAAATTTTATTGCCGCTAGCTCAGGTCACTGGTATTTATCATTGAAAGATGCAAAGTCGCAAGTTAAGTGTGCCATGTTTAAAGGCAGCAATAGGCGTGTCCGTTTAAGTACTGGGGCAACACCGAATAACGGGCAACAAGTACTAGTACGTGCAAAAGTCTCTTTATATGAGCCACGTGGCGACTTTCAATTAATTATCGAGCACATGGAAGATGCTGGTACGGGTTTATTACGCCAACAATATGAGCAATTAAAAAATAAACTTAATGCCCAAGGAATTTTTGATTTATCTCATAAAAAACAATTACCGAAGCATATTAACTGTGTTGGTATTATTACTTCGCCTACTGGCGCAGCCGTTAAAGATATTTTAACAGTACTTAAACGTCGTAATCCAAATATTAAAGCCATTATCTACCCTTCCCTTGTGCAAGGTGAATATGCTCAAGGCGATATTTGTCATGCTATTAAAAATGCCAATAGTCGTCACGAATGTGATGTACTCATTGTTGGCCGAGGTGGTGGCTCTTTAGAAGATTTATGGCCATTTAATGAAGAAAGTGTAGTGCAGGCGATTTATAACAGTGTATTGCCTGTTATTAGCGCTGTAGGTCACGAAATTGATACTACACTGAGTGATTATGTAGCCGACTTACGTGCCCCTACGCCTTCGGCAGCCGCTGAATTAGTATCAAATGACAGCAGTGAACTACTTAATCATATCGCTATACTTAAACAACGTTTGATTAAAACCCAGCAGGATAAGTTAGTCTATTTAGCTAATAAACAAAATTATTTACAGCATCGTTTATCGCAAGTTCACCCTGAGCAACAGTTACAGTTACAACAACAAAAAGCAGATGAATTGAGCTTACGTTTAAAGCAAGCGATAAAGCGTAATATATTACAAATTAAAAGTAAGCCCGCTCAGCTTGACCAGCGACTTTTACAGCAATCACCCGCAAAAATCATTCAATTACAACAAGAACAAATCAGCCAAAATACCCATAGGATCACCCAAACTATGCAGAATTCGTTACAGCATAAAAGCGAATCATTTGTGCATTTGATTGAACAGTTACAATTAGTTAGTCCACTTGCCACGATAGCGCGCGGTTATAGTGTCACCCGCAATAAAAGTAATGAAGTAATTACTAAGGTAGGTCAGCTATCCAGTAATGAGCAAATTAGTGTACAGCTAAGTGATGGACACATTAATGCTGTAGTGATATGACGTATATATGACAACAATCAGCGCTTAATATTACTCCCTAAAGTTTGCTGTAATATTCATAAATAACTAATATTATGATGTTATATGTCTTTTAAAGAGTATCTGACATACGCTTTAATTATCATGTTTTTTTCATTATCATTACCTTAGTTTTCACCTTGTCTATTACCCTAACAGTTATTAATTATTTAACGACGATGGGAGCTACTCGTGAGTAGCTAAAAATAGTGTCTTACCGTTAACGATAAATAATATTTATACTGAAATTCAGAAAAATATTATTGAGCCTGATCTTATTACATCGATGCTGGCTCATAATACTTTTTTGCTTGATTAGCTTTCCAGTGAAGAAAATGATCTGCAGCAAATTATATATTATTTAGGAAAATTCAACATAAATACTAAATATTCACAGTATTTTTAGTTTCTGACCAAAGTCAAAGCTATTATTCTTCCAATGGTATGTTAGATAAAGTTGAGAGCAAAAATCCTAATAGCCTGTGATACTTTGACTTTCAAACGTCGCCTGAATTAAGCGAAATCAATATAAATTATAATGCCAATATGGGTTCCAAGCTTATTATGTTTATCAATCATAAAATTACTCGATAGTGAAACCCAAATAATCTGCGCAACAGGAATTAAGCTAAAAACACGTTATATCAATAATATACTTAAAGTGTTTCAGCAGCGTTATCAACTTTCAATTTATTTTATCGATATAACTAGCAAGGTAGTGATTGCCGAATAAAATATGAATAACTTAAAAAAGCTTACCAACACTCCTGAACTAGCGAGTCAGCTATTTGATATTATTGGTCAAGGCAGTAAGGTGTTAGACTATACACAAGCAGGTGACATTTGCTTACTTAATAAAAAGTATATTGCTATATTAGACTTATACCTTAGCGTTGAGGCCAGAGTGAATGACTTAACTAAAGTAGCTAAAGAGAGCTTTTATTTTAATATACTTATCTCAACTATTATCACCCTACTTATCAGCGTTATCATTGTACTGTATGTAAAACGAATTCATTTAAAGTTAGATACACTGGCTAGTAATGACGACGTTACTGGTCTACCCAACCGTCGATTTTTTCGTACGCAACTAGCACAATTTTTATTACTTAAAAAACGTCATGACCATAGCTTATCTATCTTATTTGTTGATATTGATAACTTTAAATACGTTAACGACACAAAAAACCATGCTGTTGGTGATAAGGTATTAAAAGCTTTAGCTGTGATATTGGGTAATAACATCAGACAAAGTGATTTTTATACGTTGGCGAGGTGAGGCGTTTGTTATACTTTTAATCGACTCTGATATTAATCAAGCAAAAATTGTGGCGGAGCAATTATGTACGCAAGTAGCCAACAGTAGTCATTTAGCTCAACTTTCTTAACAGCAAGTAACCGTTAGTTTAGTGCTAGCTTCTGTCACTAATGAAGATAATATCGATACTATTATGCAGCGTGCTGATGCTGCTTTATATAAGGCCAAGTCACTAGGTAAAAATAGTATTATCTTAAACTAATGCTAGATAGAGTAATTCAATGACTTGTTGCTTAATCACCTGATTAAATTTAACACCAAAAGATAATCCATCTACTTGCTGCTTAATATTACAAACAGTTGCGTTAAGTTTAAGGTTATTGCCCCCTCCACTCGTCTCTACCACAATATCAACTATTTTATCTTCTGCCAGTACTAACTTTTCACCATTAATAATATCAAGCTGGCCACCGTTAACCGATATATTTGTCATGGTCGTTTGCCAATAAACATCATCAATTTTAACTTTAGCTGAGATTTGAGTATCAATCCGAACTGAACAACGTAATTGCTGTAATTTTACCACATTAGGGATATCTAGTACCATAATACGCGAGGGTATTTGTAAGGTTTGTCTGACGCTACTAATAAAAGCAACTGCTGCACCATCTCGCCCCTCAATAAGGCCACGAACGGTGATCACTGTGCCTTGACCAATATATTGAGAGAAACTACCTAATTTATTTGCCTCTGGGAACTCAATAAGCATATATTTCTTCGGGAGATAGCCAATAAAAAAAGTATTAAATTTTCTTTTTTGTCCGGCTGGCGTAGAAATATCAATAGTGATGGACGCACCCGCGTTCAATAAAGCCAGGTTACGTACAGAAGATTCAGATGGATCGGTTAAAATTACTTGTTCAGCCATATTTTTCAACTATCGTTCATAGGAAGATAAAATGTGGAGCGTATTTATACTTTATTAAAATAAGATCAAGATTGCAACTTGCTAGCTATTAGCTAACAAGTTGCAGCATACTTAATCTTTTTTATAACCTTGTGTTGCTCGAGCAATTTTCTTTTTCTCGGTAAAGTTAAGCTTCTTCTTACCTGCAAAAGGGTTCAAGGTATCTTTAAATTGTATACGGATAGGCGTACCCATCATTTTTAATGACTTACGGTAATAATTCATCAAATAACGCTTATAAGACATGGGTAATTTCTTAGCTAAGTTACCATGAATAATAATAATAGGTGGATTATAACCACCGGCATGAGCGTATTTTAACTTAACGCGTCGACCATTATGCATAGGCGGTTGATGATCAAATATAGCCATATCTAATATCTTAGTAACCATAGCCGTCGATATACGTTTGGTTGCTGAAACAAAGGCCTCTTCTACTGACTCAAATAAATGGCCAACACCGGTACCATGTAGTGCTGAAATAAAATGAATACGGGCAAAATCAATAAAACCTAAACGTCTATCAAGTTCAGTTTTAATACGATCTTTTTCGTGATCTGCTAAGCCATCCCATTTATTTACCGCAAGTACCAAGGAACGTCCTGATTCAAGAATAAACCCAAGTAAGCTCAAATCTTGATCACTAATACCTTCTTGCGCATCAATGATAAGAAGACAAACATTAGAATCTTCAATAGCACGTAACGTTTTAATCACTGAGTATTTTTCAACAACATCAGTCACATTCTTACGGCGACGAATACCCGCAGTATCAATTAAAGTGTACTCACGGCCATTACGTTGCATTGGAATATAAACACTGTCACGCGTTGTACCTGGAGCGTCAAAAACAACAACACGTTCTTCACCTAATATACGGTTAGTTAGTGTTGATTTACCAACATTAGGACGACCGATGATTGCTAGCTTTATCTTGTCGTTTTCTTGTGGCTCACCTGCAAGCTTTTTAGCAAGTTGTTCTTCAGTAAGCTCAACTTCAAAATCTTCAGAGAATTCGTCATTTTCAACGTCTCCTGCTTTTGGTTTACCCAGCTCTTCAATATGAGGCGTTAGTGCAATAGTTAAAAGTTGCGTAACACCACGTCCGTGGGCAGCAGCAATTTGATGAACATGCTCACCTAAACCTAACGAGTAAAACTCAGCCACCGCAGAATCGCCATGGATACCATCTATTTTATTGGCAACCACAAATATTTTTTTATTTTGCTTACGTAAATGATCAGCAATACCATGATCAGCCGCGGTTAAACCATCTCTAGCATCAACTAAAAAGAGTACCGCATCGGCTTCTTCTATTGCCATCAAGGACTGTTCAGCCATTTTAATATCAATACCTTTTTCATCGCCATTAATACCACCGGTATCAATAACAATAAAAGGGTGTTCTTCTACTTCAGCTTGACCATATTGACGATCGCGAGTTAGACCAGGATAATCGGCAACAAGTGCATCACGACTACGGGTTAAACGGTTAAATAGCGTTGATTTTCCTACATTAGGACGGCCAACTAGAGCAACTACAGGGAGCATGAGCACCTCAAAAAAAGTTTCACCATGCAAGCGAGTAATGCACAGATTTCAAACATATATAAAAAACTAAATATCTATTATAGAACCAATAAGATCAATCTGATTAATTAAAAATGATATTGCTAAAAACAAACAACGGCGCCTAATGCATTTAGCATAGGAGCCGTTGTAACTTCTAACCACTTTACTTATTAAGAAAAGTAGCTAAAAACAGTACAAACTATTGTTCCGCACTGACAATGCCTGGTGTAATAATAACTTGTAAGTCACCATCACGAGATTGGCTATACATTTTACCATCAACAACAGTTGGTGTTGAATGTATACCACTACTATCGACTTCATGACGAGAAACGATTTGTCCAGTCTCTTGATCTAACCAATGTAAGTAACCTTCAAAGTCACCAACCACAATATATTTATCAACTACTGCTGGACCTGTAACACCACGGTTTGTTAACTCTAAATTACTCCAACGCTCGATACCATTAATACGATTCAAGGCATATACATGACCACGGGTATTAGTAACAAAAATATCATTACGATAAACAGCAATTTGTCGGTACGACGAATATTGGCGTTTCCATAAAATTCGTCCTGATTTTAAATCGATAGCAACTAAGTTACCACGAGCAGATATAGTGTAAACTTTATCACCAAAAACGACTGGGGCGGAGTCAACATCGATAACCCGTTGCAATTCTGTTGAGCCTGTTGCTTCACCTACCTCGGTGGTCCAGCCTTGCTGGCCTTTTTCAAGAATGTACACACTCAGCGAACCCTTGCCTGAGCCAACTAATACACCACCTGATGCAATAACTGGCGTGCTAATACCACGTAAGGTCAGAGCAGGAACATCTTGTTCAGCTTTCCACAGTTCATCACCCGTATTAGCATCAAAGGCTTTAAGTATGCCAGAGGCTGAATTTACGACTAAAATACCAGAATCTATGGCGGGAGGCGTAATGATTTCGCCTTTAACTTTAGCTTGCCATACCAGTTCACCTGTGCCAGCATCAAGTGCAAACACATCACCATTTTCAGTACCAATAAATATTTTATTAAGTCCAGCAATTGGTCCGCCAGCAACTAATGCTGAAATACGGCTGTCCCAGAAGCTTCGCTCGTTATTAATATTACTTAAATCGGCTTGCCAAAGCTTTTTACCACTTTCTTTTTCAAAAGCAATAACATCACCCATACGACTAGCGCTATAGACTTTATCATAAGCAACAATAGGCTTTATCCGTGAAAAGTAATCACTAACACCTTCACCGACACTTCGGTCCCACAAAATATCTACATCAAAAGCATTATCTAAGTCTGTGAGCTCTGCAACTTTAGTACTAGCGTCTTCATCATCATTTGAGGAACATGCAAATAAGCTTGAGGATAACAAGATAATTGCTAGTATTTTTTTAGTATTAAGACCTTTAAAATTTTTTTTATCAAAACAACGCATAGTTTGCCTTATTAACAAAAGTAAATGATTTTACTAAATAATAACTTTGAGCTATTTAACAACAGGTTCAATTACTACCGATTCAACCACTGTTTTTTCATCTACTAACTGATTAGTAACAGGTAAGGTAGTTACTTGTGCTAAATCATCTAATTTAATTTGTAAGCTTGGGCTTGTAGCAATACCATCTGCAGCAATAGCCGCTTGGTAAGCATTACGAGCAAGATCAATTTTGTCTTGCTGTAAATACACGTCACCTTTAATTTCTTCAATGGCAGCAGTAAATGATTTAGGTAAATTACTGTTTAAGGTTGCAAGAGCATCTGAATATTGTTCAAGTTGAACTTGTACTCGTGCCAAACGTAAACTTGCGATAGCTTTAATACCGTCCGTTGGAGCAGACTCAACAGCAATAGTTAGCTGTTTTTGAACTTGTGGCCAATCTTTATATGTCGCTGACTCTTTAGCAAGGGCCAATGCAGTTAAAGCGACATAGCTATTAGTACCATTTTCACTGATAAACTTTTCACCATTAGCAGTAAACGCTTTATCGTCTTTTCCACTTTGCTCAATCAGTGTTTGATAGCTATCTGATATGGCTAACTCTTGCTCAAATTTATTATCTTGGTATACGTTAAAGCCGATAAAACCAGCAAAGCCTAAAGTAATACCTGCTATAATAGTATAACCATTTTGTTGCCAATAACTTTTAATCGCTTCTACTTGTTGTTCTTCTGTTTGATAAATTTCCACTATATCACCCTGGCTTAAAGCCTTTAAATTAATTTAGATAACAAGCTTGAAATTTGAGTAAATTCCACGCTTTCCTGTTCTTTTTGTCCGCGTAAGTACTTAACCATTACTTTCTCTTCAGCAATTTCATTATCACCTAAGATTAACGCGATTTTTGCACCCGATTTGTCGGCACGCTTTAATTGTTTTTTCATATTGCCGCCACCGCAGTGACATTGCAATCTTAACTCTGGCAATTGATCACGCCACAGTTCAGCTAACTTGTTTGCTTCAACTTGTGCATCCTCACCTAATATAACCACATAGGCATCGACCTGTGGGCGAACATCGGTGATTATTTCTAATTCACTTAGCATCAAGACTAAACGCTCAATACCTAAAGCAAAACCAAAGGCCGGCGTTGCTTTACCACCCAATTGTTCAACTAAACCATCATAGCGACCACCAGCACAAATAGTACCCTGCGCACCAAGTGTGGTGGTAACCCATTCAAATACCGTACGGTTATAATAATCTAAACCACGCACTAAGCGTTCGTTCAATACATACTTAATACCTGCGGCATCTAAACGAGCACATAAAGTATCAAAGTGCACTTGTGTTTCTTCACCAAAATGATCTGATAACTTAGGTGCATTCGTTAAAGCTTCTTGTACTTGTGGATTTTTACTATCCAGTACCCTTAACGGATTAGTATGCATACGACGCTTAGAATCTTCATCGAGTAACTCTTCATGCTCAAGTAAATAAGCAATCAAGGCTTCGCGATAATTAGCACGTTCATCGTTTGATCCTAATGAATTCAACTCTAGTGTGACAAATTCATTGATGCCAAGTTCCCGCCACAAGCGCGAAGTGAGTAAAATAATTTCTGCATCTATATCAGGAGTCCCAATACCAAAGGCTTCTAAGCCAAATTGATGGAACTGACGATAACGACCTTTTTGTGGTCTTTCATGGCGAAACATCGGTCCCATATACCAAAGACGCTGCTCTTGGTTATACAGTAAACCATGTTGATTACCCGCACGGACACAACTTGCAGTACCTTCTGGACGTAGTGTTAAACTATCGCCATTTAAATCATCAAAAGTATACATTTCTTTTTCGACAATATCGGTTACTTCACCGATACCACGTTTAAATAGTGCTGTTGACTCAACAATTGGCATACGAATTTCAGCGAAACCATAATTACTGGCGACACGGCGCAGTACGGCTTCAACCATCTGCCAAATATTAGTCTCACTTGGGAGGCAGTCATTCATGCCACGAATTGCTTGTAGAGCCTTTTGTTTAGCCACTGAGGGTCTCTCTTTCTTATTACTTTAGAAGATACTGATAAGCCTGTCACATTGGCCAAGATTTCAGTACTTAATACGGTTTAAATTTACGCAGAGCGCAGTATACCTAATAAAGCAATGCTAATAAACCATAGCGATTATTAGCATTGCTTTAGAGGATAATAATTAGTCGACGGGGGTAAAATCTATTTTGTTTTTTTTATCTTGGCGTTCAGTTATCGCATGTGCTTTTGCACGAATACGCTGCTCAAGTTGATCTACTAGGTTGTTATTATCAAAACGTTCCTTTTGACGTATACCATCTAAATAAAAGCCACTCTTTTTACTGCTACCTGTTAAGCCAAGATCTGACACCATAGCTTCTCCGGGACCATTAACAATACAGCCAATAATTGAAACATCCATGGGTGTCATAATGTCTTCAATGCGTTGTTCTAAGGCATTTACCGTCGATACAACATCAAACTCTTGTCGTGAACAACTTGGGCAAGCAATCAAATTAATACCACGACTACGTAATTTAAGTGATTTTAAAATATCAAAACCTACTTTAATTTCTTCAATAGGATCTGCAGCAAGTGATATACGGATTGTATCGCCAATACCTTGAGCTAATAAAATACCTAAACCAACCGATGATTTTACCGAACCAGAACGTAAACCACCAGCTTCAGTAATACCTAAATGTAATGGGTTATCAATTTGTTTTGCTAATAATTTATAAGATTCAACCGCTAAAAAAACGTCTGATGCTTTAACACTCACTTTAAATTCGTGGAAATTTAAACGATCTAAAATATCAACGTGACGCATAGCCGACTCTAATAATGCTTCTGGCGTTGGTTCAGTATACTTTTCTTGAATATCTTTTTCTAATGACCCGCCATTAACACCAATACGAATGGGAATATTATAATTTCGAGCACATTCAACGACACTACGAATTCTATTTTCATTACCAATGTTACCTGGATTTATACGCAAACAGTCTGCGCCATATTCAGCAACTTTTAAGGCGATGCGGTAATCAAAATGGATATCGGTAACTAAAGGTACATTAACTTGCTTTTTTATTTCGCGAAAAGCTTCTGCTGCATCCATTGTTGGCACACTGACTCGCACAATATCAGCACCAACGGCCTCTAGGGCTTTTATTTGTGCGACTGTTGCGGCTACATCTGTGGTCAATGTATTTGTCATTGATTGCACAGTGATTGGCGCAGTACCACCAACAGGCACGTTACCGACCATAATTTGGCGAGAGACTCGGCGGATAATTGGAGATTCTTTAAACATAATTTTCTTTCTATTTTTATTTCTGTAGGTAGTCGTTAAATTGAGGATGCTGCACTCAATTAAAACTACTCAACGATAGGTAAATTAAACTTAGCAATATTGCCAACATTAAAAGCCGACATATCTACTGGCTGTCCATTAAAAATAATACTGGTTAGTTCAGGTTTTCCAACGATAATACTTAATGGTGCTTTGCCTTGAATAGTCATCACATAACCTGATTTTTTAACACCCCAAGCAAGTCGCTCGCCCGTAGCATCGAAAATATTTACCCAGCAATCACTATAGAAGGTAAACACGGCTGTACTTATCATAGGTGCTGTTAGTGGTAATACATCATTAACTACTACATCAGTACTAACATTACTAACAGATTGCTCCGTGTCTAAAGCAAGGGCTAATGGTGCTGCACTTATATCTACATTAGTTTTATCGTTATTATCAGTTAGGGTTTTATCTTCATTTGTAGAGGTAAATTGAACGTTTCCTAGCACTACTCCATCGTTATTTTTTTTGACTAATATTGTGCTTGGAGTAACACTTGATGAATCATTTTCTTGTTGCCTACTCTCTTGTTGCCTGCTCTGTTGTTGCCACCATAAAATGGTCAAACCAATGAGAACGGCTACAATAAAATAGCTTAACCACATTACTAGGCTATGCTCTGCTTGTTTGGCGGTTTCTCTAGAAAAACTTAACATTTCAGTACGCTGAATAGTTGCCGCATCAAGGGCATCATAACTTGCCAGTACATCTTCTACTTCAACGCCAACTAATTTAGCATAATTAACTAAGTAACCTCGATTAAAAGTAACCGGCATTAGAGGGTCAAAAGTATCGTTTTCGATATTTTGAACAATACCTACTTTGAACTTTAATTTATTTGCGATATGTTCCTGTGACAACAAAAGCGCTTTGCGTGCTTCACGTAACATTGCACCTGGACTGACCAACTCCATGTCTTCAATTAACTCAGTAATTTTTTCCGTGCTTGTGCTTTCTTCTTTGCCTGTTTGATTTACAGGGGATGCTTCATTATTCATTAATATTTTTCACTGTTTGAGGGTCGACCACATAGAGCTCATCACCTATACGGATTTTATTTTTTTTAGCTATATTATTCCACTGACGTAGTGTTTTTAGCTTAATGTTATATTTCACAGAAATATTATAGAGGTTTTCACCTGGCATCACTAGATGGAGGGTTTCTTCAACCTCAGCCAGTTGAGCCTTATCGACAATTACTTGTGGATTATTTTTAATAATATTGCTGATGATATCAGTGGTTACTACCTTAACGTTATTAGCTTTTTCTGTAGTAATCTTTTTATCTACTGTCATGGTCCCAGCAGTCAATAGTTCTTCAATGGGTTCTGGCAACGCTTCTGGTAATGGTACATCACGTTTTGCAGGTATTGGCTTTGTTGAATTAGGTTCTATGCTACTTGAAACTGGCTGAGCAACTACGGCTATTTCTGTCGCAACAGGGATAAGCGTATCTGTTTCTATACTTGTTGGACTAGGTAATTCTACGTTAGTGGTTAACGTATCACTTGAAGCGACTACGATTTCATATGGAGTAATGTCTGTTTTTACCAACGGTGCAGTAATTGCTGTTGTTGCTACAGCAACTGTTTTCGTGGCAGCAGTTATAATCGATGGTACGGTAATAACTGCCACAGGCCTTGAGGCTGAAGTTAGAACTGTGGATACTATAACTTCTGGACCTAGTATTATAGCCGGTATTGAAGCCGCTACAACATTATTAGCCTTAACTGTTGGAGTAACTTTTTTAATACTAGGGGTATAAGCCCTATTTATAGACTTTCTTGGAGACAATTTTACTACGCGTTTATTGTTAGACGGAGATAACCGACGATTTTTTTCTTTTTGAGTAAGTTGGAATTTTTTTGCTAGCTCATCAGCTTCAATAAACTCAAGATCATTAAGTAGGTATTGCTTAGCTTCCCATGATTGAGGATACATTTTTACTAACATATTAGCGTAATTACCGGCACTACGACGCTGACCTAACTTCCAATAGACTTTATATGCGAGTGCTAAATAGTCGGCAGTAAATCGTTGGGTATTACGTTCAAAATTTTGTAAAAAGCGTTTACTTTCTTTAAAGTCAGCCATGGCATATTGTAAACGTACCATCTGTAATATCGGTGTTGTTCTATTTGGGCTATGAAATATAGCCTTATTTAAATACATTGCTGCTTTGTCGAAGTCATCGATTTGTAAATAGCATGACGCAAGGTTTTCATAACTTTGTGATACTAATAAGTAACTTGGCACAGCAATCGCTTTCAAAAACTGAACTTCTGCCGCCGCGACTTTGTCTTGACGACATAAAAATACCCCATAATTATTTAAGGTATCGGCACTATCTACTTTAATCGTTAAAGCTTGTTCAAATGACTCAATAGCGAGTTTACTTTCGCCCACGGTTTCATAATAATGAGCGAATGCGGTATGTACTTGTACTAAAGCTGGCGAAAATTGTTTGGCTTTCTCAAGATTAAGCTTTGCTTGCGACATATTACCCATTTTTAAATAGCCTAAGCCTAAAGAAACACGGGTTGCCGCCATTTCATCAAGATTTGCTTGGTTTCTTACAATGGGTTCGTTATTTTCAAAGCGTTGAGTAATACAACCACTTAGTAGTGATATTAGGATCGTAGTTAACAGTATTAGCTTAAAATATTTAGCCATAGTTTTATCGATAATATACAATACGTTAACCGCCTCTTATTGTTATTGTATCGCTACAAATCAGTATACTAATACTTAGACTATTTTTATAGAGATAGTGTCAGCTTTCGCCTCATTTTTCAATGAACTTATTTCAGCGTTCTTAGCTGCATTTATAACACTTCGCTTAGTTCTATCAAAAACATCACCCGCTAGCTGACCACAAGCAGCATCAATATCACCACCACGTGTGCGCCTAGTAATAACAGTTAGACCATAACTTTGTAATACCTTATCAAAGCGATCAATACGAGAATTACTTGAACGTGTATATGGCGAACCAGGATAAGGATTAAAAGGAATTAAGTTAATCTTACTTGGTAACCCTTTTAGTGCATGCGCTAATTCATGTGCTTGATCGGTACTGTCATTAACGTGGTCAAGCATTACGTATTCAATAGTGGCTTGTTTATTTGCTTTTGAACCCTCAATATAACGACCCGCTGCAGCAATGAAGTCTTCCAATGGATACTTTTTATTAATGGGTACTAGTTCATCACGTAATTTATTATTTGGTGCATGAATGGAAATAGCTAAAGCACAATCAATTTTTTCTTTAAGCATATCTAATGCCGGTACAACACCTGAGGTACTGACTGTTACGCGCCGCTTAGATAAGCCGTAACCTAAATCGTTTAACATGGTATCAAGGGCAGGAATTAAATTTTTCATATTTAATAAGGGTTCACCCATACCCATCATGACTATATTAGTAATAGGGCGAGTACCGGCAATACGGGTTGCACCAATATCATTAGCGACACGCCATACTTGACCAATAATTTCAGCCATAGATAAATTACGATTAAAACCTTGTTGAGCCGTAGCACAGAAGGTGCACTCTAATGCGCAGCCAACCTGAGATGATACACATAATGTAGCACGATCATTTTCAGGGATCCAAACAGTCTCTACTTCTTGACCGCCTTCAAGCTTTAAGGCGTACTTAATAGTACCGTCTTCTGAGACTTGCTTTTCAGTAATTTGTGGTGCGGTTATTACACAATTTTGCTGTAACTTCTCACGTAGTTTCTTGTTAACATTAGTCATTTGCTCAAAGTCACTGTAACCAAAGTGATAAATCCACTTCATGATTTGATCAGCTCTAAAAGGCTTTTCACCAATAGATTCGAAGTATTCGCGCATACTTTTATGATCAAAATTTAGTAGGTTTATTTTTCCGCTTACATCACTCATAGAACAAACTCTCAATAACTAATATTAAGCTACCAACATAACGAGTTAATAAAGTAGCCTAAAAAAACAAGGTGAATATTGTACGCTTTTCAAGCAACAATCGCAATTTTACTGGTGTTACTCAGCGAAGAATTATGATTCGCTTAAAATAACAAAAGGACTTTACCGCAACCAGTAAAATCCTTTCAATGCGCTTCAATTAATATTGAATTAACAAGAGGAAAATTTGTTCAAGATTGAAGAGCTAGCGCAGAGCGTAGTTTACTACGTGAGCACTTGCGACAAAGATATTGGGCAAATTAGCCATTGTTAAATAATATTAACGAGTGCGAGGGCAAATTTCGTCGTTAGAGAAGAAATATGCAATTTCACGAGCTGCTGATTCTAAAGCATCTGAACCGTGAGCAGCATTTTCGTCAATACTATCAGCAAGATCGGCACGGATAGTACCTGCAAGTGCTTCAGCTGGGTTAGTAGCACCCATGATTTCACGGTTTTTAAGAACAGCGTTTTCGCCTTCTAAAACTTGAACCATTACAGGACCTGAAGTCATGAATGAAACTAAAGCGCCAAAGAAAGGACGTTCGCTATGTTCAGCGTAGAAACCTTCAGCTTTTTCTTGGCTTAAGTGAATCATTTTTGAAGCTACGATTTTCAAACCAGCAGTTTCAAAACGGCTGTAGATTTGACCGATAAAGTTTTTAGCAACTGCGTCTGGTTTTACGATAGAAAAAGTACGTTCGATAGCCATGATAAGCCCTTTTAAATTGATTAAAGTTAAGTTAAAAATAGTAATTTATATTAAAATTTTCTATAAATTAACTACAGCCATTTAGTAAAACGACTATAATTTTGGGCGCATTATAGACGAAAGTACTACAAAAAACTAATGAAATCGCGTTTATACCCACTCTACTTGAAGATGCCCGTTTCAGGAAATCTGAGTGAATCATAATCAAGACATATTTGTTGTTAGGGGTATTGCTTTAAAAACAAATATAACGACGGATATATTTTGTTCATGTTTCACCAAAATGCTGGTTTATAGACACTTTATGGCTACATTATTGATTTCGACAATAACGCTACATAGATGTAGCTTATTAGAGAATACAGGAGCATATTCTCCTGAATAACTATTCTATTCAATCAATGCCTTACTTAAAGCCGTTTATAATTCCAGCTGAATCCTGCACCTTCAAGTGGAACGGGTATACATAATATCATTAGTTTAGTTAGAAGCTAACAAGCCAAAACGTTGTTTAGAAGTACCTAAACGCTGGTTCTGCGATACTGGCGGTACACTGGTTTCCAGAAGTTTCTATCTATTTTCGCCAATAACTCTGCATCACTCATAGGTAATGCTAAGTTTTGTCTAAAAGCAACTTGTGCAATAGCAAAGGCGATGTCTTTACTCAATTGTGCAATAGCCGTTAAGGGTGGTAGTAGTTCATCTGATTCTTTATTAGCTAAAGGTGATGCCGCCGCTAATGTTTCACTCGCCACTTGTAACATATCATCAGTAATACGACTGATGTTTGCTGCCACGACAGCTAAGCCAATACCAGGGAAGATATAACTATTATTACACTGAGCAATTGGATAACTTTTACCTTGGTATTCAATTGGCTCAAACGGACTTCCCGTCGCAATAATCACTTGACCTTGGGTCCAATTAATAACTTGGCTAGGCGTTGCTTCTACTTGACGAGAAGGATTACTTAACGGGAAGATAATTGGTAATTCACAATGAGACTTCATCGCGGTAATAACTTGTTCAGTAAATAAGCCCGCTTGACCTGAAACACCAATAAGAATATCAGGCTTAGCGCCGTGCATTACTTCAACCAGCGAAGCAAAATCGCCAGCTACCTCCCAAGTGGTAATAGACTTAGTACTTTGTACTAATTTTTGCTGGAAATCACGAAGACCTTCCATACCTTGTGTTAACAAACCAAATCTATCGACCATAAATACTTGGCCGCGCGCTTGCTCTACAGAAAGGCCTTCACTAATCATCTGACTAATAATTTGCTCGGCAATACCGCAACCAGCAGAGCCAGCACCAACAAAAGCAACACTCTGCTCTGATAATTTCGAGCCTTTACTGCGACAAGCAGCAAGTAAAGTACCAACGGTAACCGACGCTGTTCCTTGAATATCGTCATTAAAACAGCAAATTCTATCTTTGTAACGTTGTAAGAGAGGCATGGCATTAGGTTGAGCAAAATCTTCAAACTGCAATAAAACATGTGGCCAGCGACGTTTAACTGCGCTGACAAATAACTCTAAGAATTCATCATAAGAATCTTGATCAATACGCTTATGTCGCGCCCCCATATACATAGGATCATCTAACAACTTCTGGTTATTAGTACCAACATCAAGCATAACTGGCAAAGTATGCGCAGGACTAATACCACCGCAAGCTGTGTACAGGGACAATTTACCAATAGGAATACCCATGCCGCCAATGCCCTGATCGCCTAAACCTAAAATACGCTCACCATCAGTAACAACAATTACTTTTACTTTATTTTTAGTCGCGTTACGCAACATGTCATCGATATTAAATCGGTCTTCATAAGAAATAAATAAACCACGTGAACTGCGATAAATATCAGAGAATTGCTCACAAGCATCCCCTACCGTCGGGGTATAAATAATCGGCATCATTTCGGCAAGATGATTTTGTACTAATTTAAAAAATAACGTTTCATTATTATCATGAATCGCACGTAAATAAATATGCTTATTGATATTCGTTTGAAAGCAGCTGTACTGACGGTATGCTCGTTCAGCTTGTTCTTCAATGGTTTCAAAACGTGGCGGTAAAAGCCCTGTTAAGTTAAAGCTTCCGCGCTCTTCTTTACTAAAGGCACTACCTTTATTTAATAACGGGGTTTCTAATAGTGAAGGTCCAGCATAAGGTATATAAAGTGGGCGTTTAGATTGAGACATTTGACTGACTACTTATATGTTTGATGAATAATGAATATGCACTTAATTAATAAGGCAAAGTATAAATGATATTGATCCTGCTGCAAAGCATCAGCATAGTTGAATATACTAAAACCAGGATAATTAGTTTAATCGATTTAAAAAAGATATTTCAATTTCGTCATACGAGATAAGTATTTTTTTTGACGAAATATCTACTAACAAGCTCGATAATTTCACACCTTTCTAGAGAAAATCACTCATATTAACTAATCAACTTCGGCTATCCAAGCCAATTGAATAGCTTCAAGTACGCGTTCTCCGCAATGTTTAGGGGCATCATCAAAGCGTTCTAAATCCAATATCCACCGCCTTAAATCAGTAAAATGTAGCTTAAATGGATCAACATTAGGATGTTGTTCAATTAAATCTAAAGCAATCTCTTGCGAGTCACTCCAAAGTAGTCCTTTTGACATAATATTTTACCTCTGAGGGTTATGTTACTTTGGCTTTTTCCTATTAGGTATAAGTAATGAGTAGATACTGTTGGCTAATACAGTCAGACACTAAAATAGCAATCGAAAGAAAAAGAAATCTACAATTAACATTAGTAGAAGCCATATGAATAGCAACTGTACTTTTCGACAGAAAGAGCAATCAGTATGCCACCACTTTTTAAGTTTACCCTTCATTTTCTATCCACAAAAAAATACTTTATATTTATATTCACGTATCTAGTGATAAATATTATAGCCATTACTTTCAAAATCGTAACATAAAAAGTCTATTTATAAGTTAATAATAGAAATATACTGCTAATATATAATGATAAGTCGGGTTTTTATTCTACATATAATAGCTAAGGCAGTAACATGGATTCTTTTGACAAGCACATCTTAAGTATTTTACAAAAAGATTGTACTCTCTCAACCAGTGATATTGCTGAGCGTGTTGGCCTGTCCACAACCCCTTGTTGGCGCAGAATCCAAGCGATGGAAAAGTCAGGTATTATTAAAGGACGTGTTGCACTGGCCGATCCCGAAAAGTTAAACGTAGGTTTGTCTATTTTTGTCATGGTCAAGACCAATCAACATAACCCCGATTGGTTAATGGCATTTGCTCAAGTGGCACAAGACTTCCCCGAAATTGTCGAGTTCTATCGTATGAGCGGTGATGTAGATTACTTAATGCGTGTTGTCGTACCTGATATGAAAGCCTACGATCGATTTTATAAGGAGCTTATCACCCGCGTCGACTTCTCTGATATTAGCTCTAGTTTCGCCATGGAAGAAATTAAATACACCACAGCCCTACCCGT
Organism: Colwellia sp.; assembly: GCA_046710905.1. Classification (GTDB taxonomy): domain Bacteria; phylum Pseudomonadota; class Gammaproteobacteria; order Enterobacterales; family Alteromonadaceae; genus Colwellia. The sequence goes on along the minus strand of JBKEHN010000004.1, from coordinate 40,742 downwards.
TGACTATATATAATTTTACTTGCCTCTCACTTGCCCTAACTAATCACTTTTTGTTCTTTTCTCATATAAAAACTCACTAACATGGTTAGTAAATCAACTTCACAATATCACTTGTAATATCAACTACTTTGACAATACGATATTTTTCATTCGGTCTAAGGTTTTCACTCAGCAGACGAAAATCTAAAAAATAAATATCGTCTACTTTTGGGCTAGTAAGGTAAACTTCTCGTATCTTCCTGTTTAGATTGATTCGTCTTGTTATAAATAAAAAGGCATAAGCACACTAAAAAAATAACCTTTAACACGTTAGCAACAGTAAAGTAGCTATTAAGATTTAAAGCAGTTTTTCTTATCATTATCTCTGCTTTTAATGTTAACTTCATCGTATTATCAATTCCATCTCGTGCTTCGATGTTATCCATTAATCATCCTTAAACTATATAAGCCAATTGAAAGAAGAGCATTAAATAGTTAAGTTTAAAGTAATCTAGCTTGCAACCATGCAGAAATGTCAGTGAGCTGCTCTGGTAAGACAGAATGCTGCATTGGGTAACTCTGCCACGTTACTTTATAGTTAGCTGCTGTTAGCAATGTATTTGCCATTTTACCTGAACTCATAGGTACAACATCATCTCGCTCACCATGGTTTTGTAAAATAGGCGTAGCGATATTAGCACGATGACATTGCTCTGGTAATTTATCTGCTGTTGGTAAATAACAAGATAATGCCAAAATACCTGCTAAGCTTTGCGAGAAACGTAAACCGGTAAATAAACTCAACACACCACCTTGGCTAAAACCAGCTAAGACTATGTTTTTGGCTGCTATACCTGAATCAATCTGCTCTTGAATTAACGCTTGTATACGTTTTTCAGAGTCTAATACACCTTTCATATCAGCACGGTTATGTAAATCCATACTTTTAATGTCATACCAAGAGCGCATAACATAACCCTGGTTAATTGTTACAGCTTGCTCTGGTGCGTGGGGGAAGATAAAGCGTATACCATGATTTTCTGGCAAAGCTAATACGGGCACAATAGGCGCAAAGCCAGCACCTGAGTCTCCCAGGCCATGTAACCAGATGACACAGGACGTTGCTGGCAATTTAGGTTCTATAGTAATTCGTTCAAGTGATGTTGTGGACATAAAATTCAATAATTTATTCGTTAATAAAAAGATGGCATATCATAACAACCGTTAGTGTCTGTGGCAAAATAGCATATCGACTATTGTGTTGACGTTTACAATAATTATCCGATATTAGTTTGCAAGTAATCTAAAAAGGTTCGGGGTTTACTGTTACTGGCAATATTACCGCTTTGATAAAGTACGTTTAAACGTTGGCGACACTCTCAGAACTGAGCGATAATGGTTGTAGTGATTGTTCTGGTGACGTATTTTTAAAACATCTGTTTTTAACACATAATTCCTATAATATAATCCCCAGGGCAAGAGCTTCTTCGGCGGCCTGAAAGCGCATTTCAGGGTTTTGACAGTATCACTTTTTACCATCAATATTCACTTGCCTAATTTTTTCATCATTACAAAAGTACCAAGGCTGACTTTCTTCTAGGATACAATCATATTGGCTAAGTTCTTCTAGTTTTATTACCTTTTCTTACAACAATTTACTTTCTGATTCAGACGACATACTTGTCAAAAGCTAAATAAATTGTGGGAAGCTTAATAACTCTTTCGTAATCCTTTTTGTTGTCGGTAACGCTTGTTAGTGGGAGACAAAACAAAGATAAAACTTGGGATAAAATTCAGGAACCTATCCTGAGTAATACTGACAATTTAATTTAACTTAATTTTAGGATAACGCCTTAAAAATTTGCCAATTAAGGTACTTATAAGTTTATTAAAAAACTCTAATGGTAATAAAATGCTCAGTTTATCTTACAGCTGATTCAATAAAGAACAAAGCTCTTCTTCTACTCTAGCTAAGGCATCTCTTTACTCTTGCTATCAGCTAAGTTAAAAAATTCATTCAGCAGTAATCATGCCTAATTATTTTCGTAGTATCCATCAGATTGCTCACTATTCATTGATCTATCTCAGGCATCGCTACTAACTATTGATTACGATCCTTATAACAACCACTCAGCATAATAAATGTAAGAAAAGATAGTCGACTAGGATAACGTCATTTACACTGTCCTATTACTATTATCATTACCATGACTGCAATTTATCGTATTACCTGAATAAGTAAATAAGCTAGCTAGTTCTATACCAATTATCTAGCTTATTTTTATTGGCTAGCCTAAGAGCCATTCGAGCTTATGACTAAACCAGCGACAACATAATTAGATAACAATTAAAATATAATAGAGTAAATAATATGCGTGCAGTATTTTTAGATAAAAACACCTTCAGTTCTGCTCTTGATTTTTCAGCCATTGAACAACAGGTTACTCAGTTAGTCTGTTATGCCAATACTTCTGCTACTGAAATTATACCGCGCTGCCTTAATGCCGATATTATTATTACAAATAAAGTCCTGTTAACTGCCGAAATATTATCAGCCTTACCTAAGGTAAAGCTCATTTGTATCAGTGCTACCGGTTATAACAATGTAGATATTGAAGCAGCTAGCTATTTGAATATAGCTGTTACCAATGTCAGCGGTTATGCAGGACAAGCGGTAGCGCAATATGTTTTTGCCCAGTTACTCGAGTATTATCAACAAACCAGTCATCAAAATAGTAATACTGAGCAAGGTTTATGGTCAAAAAGCGAGGCTTTTTGTTACCACGGTAATAGCATCAGAGAATTAGCTGGCAAAACACTAGGTATAATTGGTTACGGTAGTTTAGCTAAAGCAGTTGTAGGTATTGCACAGGCTTTTAATATGAACGTTATTATTAGTGAGCGATCTACAGCCCTTGTAATTAGAGCAGATAGAGTTACTTTTGAGCAAGTTATCGAGCAAGCTGACATTATTAGCTTACATTGCCCACAAACCCCTGAAACAGAGCGCTTAATCAATACTGATGTTTTATCACGTATGAAAAATACCGCCGTATTAGTGAATACAGCTCGAGGGGCATTGGTTGATGAAACGGCTTTACTAAACGCCTTAAAAAGTAAAAAAATTGCTTATGCTATTTTAGATGTATTAACACAAGAGCCGCCTGCAGCGTCGCACCCGTTACTTAATAATAACTTAGAAAATTTAAAAATTACCGCACATATTGCTTGGGCAAGTATTGAGGCACAAAAGCGACTTATTAATTTACTAAGCGATAATATCATTGCTTTTAAACAGGGTGAACGCTTAAACCGCTTAGCCTAAATTAACCCTACAGCCTTAGGTATAATTTTCACTGCAACTTAGCTAAAGCTTTGCTATCTTAGCGTTAAGATAAGTAATTAGATGCGTTAATAAATCCATGAAAATTAAAAAAGATATAATTAAGTTTTTACCTTTAACTAGCGAGTATTTCTCGCAAGTGATTATGCTCGCCAATCATGTTCATGGCGCTGGTTATTTAGATGATGAAAAAATAGCTGTATGGACCAATAAAGGCATGGTTAACGAAATTAATTGTAGTTTTGTTGCTTTGCTCAACAATGAAGTTATTGGCTTTCGTAGTACTTATTCCGCCAATAATTGGCACAGAGATCAATGGTGCACACCAGCACAATGGCTAGTTGATAGTACCAAATGCTGTTATTTCAAATGTAATACCGTTGCTGAAAAATATCGTAGCTTAGGCATTGGGAAAAAACTCTTACAACTTGCTATTACAGCCGCACAGCAACAAGGCGCTCAAGCAGGTATTAGCCATTTATGGAAACAAAGCCCTAATAATAGTGCCGTATCATATTTCAGTAAATGTGGCGGGAAATTAATAAAGTCTCATCCTGGTAAGTGGAATCAGGAGAGTAAACAAGGCTACAACTGCATTTTATGTGGCCATGATTGTCACTGTGAAGCCGCCGAGATGATTATTCATTTTAGTAGTGAAGACTTTTAATAAGAATCGTGTTTAAGCTGATAACTAAATGCTATAGGCTTCGCTATTAAGCAGGTCTGTTAAGTGTTTAAAGATATCTTCATCAAATAACGCTAAGCCTTTTTTAGTAAGAATAAAAGAAGAGACGCTACCTATATCATGAGCAATAAAGTCTTCATGACGTAAAAAAGCTATCGTGCCTATATGCGCGGCACGTTTGTTGGTTTCAGTCCCATAGTCTGGAAAGACATTATTAAAACCAATCTCTGTTGGCGAAGGAAAGTGCTGTGCTAATCGTTTTAGTATTATCACTGACGATGCATCGAATTGTGAAAAATTAACACTCATTGTATTTCCCTTTTACTGTAAAATAACTATATTATTAAAATATAGCAGACTCAGATCAATTATAAAATTATAAGTGTTCACAATAACTAACTTTTTACTCTCTGGCATTATATTAAAATACCTTGAGCTTTATAAATTGCTATTATATGAATAAGTTTATGAATTTGTTATCAACAAAAAAATCAGACCAAAGCGCTCGATTGATGAATAGCTTGCTTTTAAAACTGAAAGTAACGCTGGCTTAGAGTATTATTACTGGTATAAGTAATCAATTACTCAATGAAATTACCATAACCCCATAGGGTGAGAAAGAATATATTTTTGTTATTACATTACTGCTGCCTAGGCGCTATAGCATGACTTTCGATAAGTACTTACTCTCATGAATGACAATGTTCACCTAAGAAAAGTATTAGCCCTAAAATAAGTTAGATAATTGAGGATACTTTTGAGGAGAAATATTATTTCTAATAGTACTTCTCAAAAGACTGCCACTATCATCATGCATGGTTTGGAAGATCTTGGCTACCAACTAAAGCTGCGTAAACGTTACCGTGAAATGTTTAATTTTTTACCCGATGAAATTACCAATAGCCATTAACGGGTTTTACTAGAGAGCTCTGCTGGTAATTGCCAATTTATTTGATTAATTTTATGTTTAGCTAACCAAGTATTCGCTTTAGAGAAATGCTGGCAGCCATAAAAACCTCGGTATGCAGACAATGGCGATGGATGCGGGCCCGCTAAAACTAAATGCTTTTCTTGGTTTATATTTTTACCTTTTTTATGAGCATGTGCCCCCCATAATATAAAAACACAAGCATTATTATGTTCATTCAATTCGTTAATAACTTGCTCAGTAAAGATTTCCCAACCCAGTTTTGCATGTGAATGTGCATTGCCTTGCTGTACAGTTAACACTGTATTTAGCAATAGCACACCTTGCTCTGCCCAATGTATTAAACAGCCGTGTTTTGGTGCTTTAAATCCCTTGATATCGGTTGCTAGTTCTTTATATATATTAACGAGTGATGGTGGTACTTTAACCCCTTCTTGTACTGAGAAAGCTAACCCATGCGCTTGATCTTTGCCGTGATAAGGATCCTGTCCCAGAATAACAATTTTGATATCTGCTAAGTCAACATGATTAAAGGCGTTAAAAACATCATTTTCTGTTGGATAAATTAAAATTTCTGATGCTCTTTGCTTTGCTACTTCAGTGACTAAATCCTTGAAGTAACTTTGCTTAGTTTCACGGTTAATAAGCTGCTGCCATTGTGGTTTCATTATATTTATATCCAAAGGTTTAATGAGCAATAAAAAAGCTATCACCAAAGGTGATAGCTTTATATTTTATAGTAATATTTTAACTTAAATAATGTTGTTAAGCATTGTCAAAATAGTTATTGCCAAGGTTTACTTTCCACTTAACTTAACTTAACAGGTAGCTACGTAAATCGCTGAAATCAGTACTAAGATCTTGTGATAAAATCGGTTCACCTGCACAGTCAGCAAGTTCCTTTGGTAAACCTAGTGGTTGACCAAGAATACTCTCAACAACTTCTTTAAATTTAGCTGGGTGAGCAGTTCCTAAAAACACGCCAAATTCGTCTTCAGTAGCGCTATATTGTAATGCTTTATAAGCCACTGCAGCATGTGGCTCACTAATGTAACCCAATTTTCTGAGGCCAATAACAGTTGATTGGGTTTGTTCTTCATCGATAGATACCGAGCTAACACAACCTTGCTCAACAATACCGCTCTTCAACATATGCTCAACGCGTGGCCAGTTATTTGGATTACTTACATCCATCGCATTTGAAATAGTCGCTACTGTTTTGTTAGGCGTCCACTCGGCTGTTTCTAAGTAACGTGGCACAGTATCATTAGCATTGGTAGCCGCAATAAAACGTTTAATAGGCAAGCCCATCGCTTTGGCAAACAAACCTGCCGTAAGATTACCAAAGTTACCACTTGGAATAGAAAATACAAGACTACTTAAGTCACTTTTGACTCTTGATAGTTGTGCGACAGCTTCAAAATAGTAACAAACTTGTGCTAATAATCGACTAATATTGATAGAGTTTGCCGAGTTTAAACCAATGGTATTTGCTAATTCTTTATCGTCAAAAGACTGCTTAACTAACGACTGACAATCATCAAAGTCACCATCAACGGCTAATGTTTCAATATTACCACCTAGCGTGGTAAACATTTTTTCTTGCAGTAAACTAATTTTACCTTTTGGATACATGATAACAACACGAATATTATCGATTCCATGAAATGCATGAGCAACAGCAGCGCCGGTATCACCTGAAGTAGCGGTTAAAATAGTTAATGGCTTAATTTGGCCATTTACTTTAGCATCTTTAGCAACAAAGACTTGCAAGCATTTAGCCATAAAACGAGCACCAAAATCTTTAAATGCTAACGTTGGTCCATGAAATAACTCTAAAATAGCTCTGTCTGGGCTTATCGGCTGCAATAAAGCAGGAAAGTTAAAAGCATCGGTAACAATATCAGTTAATTCGCTTTCCGTTAAATCACCTTCAACAAATGGCTGTAATATTTTGACACTACGCTCTACCAAAGGCAGTGCTAGCAGTTCATCAATGTTGTCTAAGTTAGGCATTGAGCTGGGGAAAAATAAACCCTGATTCTTACCTAAACCTTGCTTCACCGCTTGTGAAAAAGATACCTGTTCATCGTTTTCTTTTAAATTATAATATTTCACTGTCTTTCCTAATAATCTGTTCACTAAATTGTTTAGCCGTCATACTTATATGTGATCAATACTAATTGTTATTAATATATAAATTAAATTTCTGTTGCGCCAACTTTGTCGACTTTACAGACATGGACAAAACCTAGCGCTGTTTGTAAGTAATTATCTTGTAACCATAAGGCGTATTGCTCTGCCTGTTGTTCGCTATCACAAACGCAAAACAGTGTCGGGCCTGAGCCTGAAATACCAACAGCTAAAGCACCTTGTGCGGTCAAGTAATCTCGAGACTCTTGATATCTAGGCAACAAGTTAGTCCGGTACGGTTCAGCAATAATATCGGTTAATACTGAAAATGCTTGGCTCTTATCTTGACGATGACAAGCATCGACAAACGTTGCTAAATTTTGACCATAACTGATAACGTCACTACGACTATAAGTTGTTGGTAAAACATCCCTAGCAGCTTTAGTCGAAACTTCTATACCAGGGTATGCCATGACATAGTAGCAATCATCAAAGCTTGGTAAAATACGCGAGATCACGTTTTCATCTGGCACCATTAATTGTAAGCCACCTAAATAACAAGGCGCAACATTATCGTAATGTAAACTGCCACTTATTTGTGCTTCCATTTGTCCTGTCATTTTTAACAAAACATTTTCTGAAAAACTAAAGTCATGATATTTAGCATAAAAAGCATTTAAGGCTGCTAATGCCGCAACAACAGAGCAGGCACTTGAGCCTAGACCACTGCCAACAGGCATTTTTTTATCTAAGCTAATAGCTAAAGATGCAGGAACTCTGTCTGCGCTTATCAGTTGTTCATTAAACAGTAATAAGCAAGACCAAACAATATTATCTTCTTTATTACTTGGTAACTTATCGGCAAAGCTACCGGTAACCGCTAGACTACTTTCACTGGACGTTGTTGCACTCACGGTAACAACATCCCCTAATAAGGTACCATCTATTGGTTTAACTGCTAGCCCTAACACGTCAAAACCTACGCTGACATTACCTATGGAAGCTGGTGCGAAGACCGAAACACTTTTCTTAATATTAGCGTTAATAGTGACATTAGGATTAGTAACTGACATTAGTGTTGTTGCTCCCAAGCTAAGGTTCTTAATAAATCGCCAAAAACACCTGCCGCTGTAACCGCTGCACCAGCACCGTAACCGCGTAAAACAAACGGTAATGGTTGGTAATATCGACTATGAATAGCCAAGGCATTTTCGCCATCTTTAACGCTATATAATGGGTGGTCTGCGCCAACCGACTCAATAGAAACTTGGCATTTTCCATCAACAATATTACCAATATAACGAAGTACTTTACCTGCTGATTTTGCAGTTGCCACACGTTTAGAAAAACCACTATCAAGCTTGGTCAAATTGCTCATAAACTGACTAACATCACCACTAGCATCGAAATCATCGGGTAATACTGACTCAATATTGATATCAGATAACTCTAATTGCATACCAGCTTCACGCGCCATAATTAATAATTTACGCGCGACGTCCATACCACTTAAATCATCACGGGGATCGGGTTCAGTAAAGCCATTTTCTTTGGCGATAGCGGTAGCTTTGGATAACGACATACCGTCTTCTAATTTACCAAACATATAAGATAAAGAGCCAGATAATACGCCTTCAAAACGCTGAAGTTCATCACCCGCTTTAATTAAGCTTTGCAAGGTATCAATAACCGGCAAACCAGCTCCTACTGTAGTTTCATATAAGAAGCGACGATTAGTTTTCTGTGCTGTACTACGAAGCTCTTGATAGTATTTCCAAGAATCTGTATTGGCCTTTTTATTTGGCGTGACGATATGGAAACCTTCAGCTAAATAATCAACATAACTCATTGCTAATGTTTCATTTGACGTCGAGTCAACAAACACAGGATTAATTAGATGATTATCACGAACAAAACCTTTAAGGTTATCAACATTAACGGGTAACGCATCAGTTGCATGGGTAACAGCTTCTTGCCAGTTATTCAAATCAATACCTTCTTTATCAAAAACCATACCTTTCGAATTGGCAATTCCATAGACTTTCAAAACGATATTTTGCTTTTTTAAACTCGCTTGTTGACGCGATATTTGTGCAATTAGCTCACTACCCACAACGCCACAGCCAACTAAGAACACATCAATCGTTGGTTTATGAGAAAAGAAATTCTGATGACTAACTTTCATCGCATCCATACATTTTCGTTGTTCAACAACGACAGAGATACTACGTTCAGAAGAGTCCTGAGCAATAGCAACAACGTTAACTCTTGCTTGCGCTAATGAACTAAAGAATTTAGCTGCCACGCCTCGTTGATGATGCATACCATCACCAACAAGTGACACAATTGATAATTCACCCTTTAATGATAAAGGTTCAAGTAAAGCATTTAACAGCTCTAACTCAAATTCATCTTGTAAACTCTGTTTCGCACGTTCGGCGTCACTTGAATAAATACAAAAACTAATGCAGTACTCACTCGACGATTGGCTAATAAGTATCAATGAGATATTTTCTCTACTCATGGTTGCAAAGACACGACTTGCCATGCCCACCATACCTTTCATTCCTGGACCAGATACGTTTACCATGGTTAAGTCGTCAAGATTAGAGATTGCCTTAACCCGTTTTTGTTGATCATTCTCGCTAGAGATTAAGGTACCAGGTGCACTTGGGTTGCTGGTATTCTTAATAAGACAATTGATATGATATTGAGCAATAGGGCCAATTGTTTTTGGATGTAAAACACTGGCGCCAAAATAAGAGAGCTCCATGGCTTCTTGATAAGATAAATAATCAAGTAATTTAGCTTCTTTAATATAACGAGGATCAGCATTGTAGACCCCATCTACATCAGTCCAAATCTCACAACACTCGGCTTGTGCACAAACAGCCAAGACTGCAGCAGAGTAATCAGAGCCATTACGTCCTAATGTTGTTACTTGCGGCATATTACTGTTGTTATCAGCATTAATACCAATAAAACCAGGCATTAACGATACTTTACTTAACTTATTGTATTCAAGCGCGAACTTTTCTTTTGACAATACTAAATCGGCTACTGCATTAAGTGAAGAGTTATTGGTATATAAAAACTTCTCCGGTGCTAATAGTGATACCTGTAAGCCATAAGCTTGTAACACCGCATCAAGTATTGCCACGCTTAAACGCTCACCCGTACTGATGATTCGCGCTCGAATATGAGCAGGGCAATAAGTTAATAAAGTTACCCCTTGCATATAACGTTGCAGTTGCTGCTCATAATTAGTTAATGCTTGCTCACAGTGTTGGTGATTAAAGTTACTAATACTTGCTGATAAATCATCAATTATTGTTGTTATTGCGCGTTTGAAGTGACCTAAGTCTGTTACCAGCTTTGCTTCATCGCTAATATTCTCAGCCATAGCAACAAGGTGATTGGTAACCCCTTGTGGCGCAGATACAACTACTGCAATATTTGAAGATTCACTTTTGTCTTTGATAATATCGGCAACTTGACGAAAGCGCTCTGCTGAAGCTAGTGAAGAGCCACCAAATTTAAGTACACGCATGTTTTATTCCTTTCTAAAGAGATAATGAATAAATATACTCTTTTCTTGTTTAAGCTATTTTGAGCTACCACAAGCCATTAGAGTTAATACTCTTCATTGTAAGCATAAAAAAGCCCGTAACCTTTTCAGGTCACGGGCTTCGATAAAATTTTTATTTTTTACACGTTAGCCTGCGACCGCCTTATTAACTCGGGTGGTAGTTGTAATAGTAATAATGTGGCTGTTGTTTATTTGCATCTAACTAAAATGCCTTAAGTCATGATAAGAGTCAATGTTTAATGACAAATAAGAGTAAATTAAAAGTTATAATTTATGCAAAATAATAACTAAAAAACTCTATTTTATGCAAAATAATTAATAACTCGACCTAATGATAGAGTGTTGAAATTATTTTAAAGAAAGTATGAACTCAATCAAATAGCTCATCCTAATTCAACATTCACTTAAAGTATTATTAATCAATAACTAAACTTTTAGAACAAGCAGTACTACACACTTGATTTCGCCCCAGCGCTTTTGCTTGATATAAAGCGTTGTCAGATTGGGTTATTAATTCTTCGTAATTAGACTCTTCAGTACTAAGTTGTGCAACTCCCAAGCTAGCCGTCACATTTATTACCTGTTCATTATAGGTTAATGCTATTGTCGCTATACTATTACAAATACGGTATGCGAGCTCTATAGCACCACTTAATTCTATTTCAGGTAAAATAATGGCAAACTCTTCACCACCATAACGACCAAAAATATCTTCAACTCTTAATAAAGAGCTTATTAAAGTACTGACTTCAATTAGCACCAAGTCACCACATTGATGACCATAATTATCATTGAGTAATTTAAAGTAATCTAAATCAAGCATTATCAGTGATAACTTTTTATCATGTCGTCGTGCTTTTGCATACTCTTGCTCTAACGACTCTTGCCAATGCCTTCTATTATAAATTTGTGTTAAACCATCTATACGACTAATTTTTTCAAGTTCAATTAACGTCTTTTTTAATTGTGTTTGGTAATGACAAACATCAGTAACATCTTCAATTAAAATACAAATGTACTTACCATGGCAATCAGTTTCTACAGGCAAAAAGGTACAGTTTTGCGCCATAAAATCACTATCCGTGGTAATAGGACGAGTATGAGGTAATTCAAATAAATGGTGTCTTTGTTGCCAAGAACAAAAACTCGGTGTATTTAATTGTAAAACAGAGTTTAATTTACGCGTTAACCAGCGCTCTGGTAACTCTGAAAATACACTAAAGATAGATTTCCCTAAAGTACTTTTTACAACTTTATCCGTATGAATTTGTAAAAAACGATTCCAAATAACAACATTAAAATTAGCATCTAATACCAAAACACCGGTATTTAATTGAGTAGCGATTTGACTATTTATTTGTTTCAACACCTGCTCATTTAAGGGCAGTATATCAATCGTCTTTGTCAAAATTAGTGTATTAAAATCAGACATTAAAATTCTGCTAATATCCGGTCAAGTACATGTTTTATATTTTTTATCGCCGTTTCAGGGATCAACAAAATCATATTACAATTAAAAGAATAGTCGGTGACTTGATAATTAATATTTACTTTTAATGCTAAATCCCAGCTAAAGGGCATTTGTTGTAAATACTCAAATAAATTATCCTTAGCACTTGGCAGTAACTTAGGAGCATTATAAGACATTTGGTTATCAATTTGACGAGCAAATACATTCAAAAAAGTTGTTGTTAAAATAGAGCTAATATCAATCAATTGCTCATCTTGTGATAATTCATCAGGTTCATAACCAAGTAAGTCGGCAATACGACCAGAGTCTTCTTCTTGGTACACTAATAACGCTTCACCACGAATACCTTCGTAACCAAAAAAACCTTGGCTTACAACAGCCATAGTATTTTCCTGTTGACTCAAGGTTTGCATTAACCCTTTAGCATCGACACTTTCAATACTTGGAACCTTCAAATAAACAAAGGTATCCAGGTAACGGGCAAGTTGGTCACTTGCTTGACCCATAGCAATATTAATAAGTTCTTCTAAACAATCTTGCTGATCTGCAGTTAGATGGAATTCACTCATAAAAGACCATGCTGTTGTAAATGATCGATCAGAACGTCAGCATTTACCGGTTTACGTAAAAACTCTTTTGCGCCGAGGGCTTTAACCTTACTTTGCATTTCAGGTTGAATATCTGCCGAAATAACAAAAACATTGCATTCAAGTTTTAATTTTTGAATACCTTGTAAAACGCCAATACCACCAATACCCGGCATGGTAAGATCAAGAAATAGCACTGCAATACTATTATCACGTAAAATGGTTAACGCTTCTGTACCATTAGTTGCCATTTGAACAGTATTTTTCCATTCCTCAGGAAGGCTTCTAAGCACTTGCTTTCTCGCCATGTTTGAATCATCACAAATAAGCACAGATGGGCTCATAAAAAGAAAGACCTTATTTTATTTTGAATAATAATTTTATCCTAGCTAATTTACCCTAAAAAAAAGTAATTGTTAATCAACAATTACTTTTTTTAGTAAAATTATAATGATAATTATTTATAAGGTATGAATAATACTTGATTACGATTAATCACACGTAATTATTTAACATTTAATTAACTTACAAGCTAATGTCATATTAACAGAAGAGAGTTATTAACTTGGCGAAAAATTAGTCGCCAAGAATAAAAGAAGCACAAGTAATAGAGAGAGAGCAGCAGAGCTAATGTAGACTATGCTAATTTTTGTCGTATATAAATTAATTCTCATCACAATCCTTTTTCAAGTTTCATCCGAATGAGGCTACATAGTATTAATGAGAGACATTATAAATTACAAGGGCATAGAAAAGTGTAGCTAATGGTTGTTGTTTTGTCTAAGTTTTGATTAAGATCGTTTATCTGCAGGTGTTTTATACTCATACTATATTTAGCGAGGATTCTGCCAATGTAATTGTGATTGATGAGTATTTAGCCACTCCTTAGCTGTTTGGTATTCAGGACTGTGATCTTTAACTAGCTGCCAAAAGCCTTTGGAGTGATTTAAATGCTTTAAGTGGCACAACTCATGAATAATAACGTAATCAATAACAAATATTGGTGCCATCATTAAAAGGTAATTAAAACTGAGTTCTCCGCAATTATTACAACTTCCCCATCGCGCACTGTATTGGCGAATATTTACTTTTTTTGGAATTAGTGACGTCTGCCTACTAAGCATTTCAAGGCGCTCAACAATCAATTGTTTAGCTTGCTGTTTAAAGTGATTTTCCAGTAGTTTTTTAACTCGCGAAGCTCTAACTACCGGCTCTGTTGACCTAAAACTTACTCTTTCATTGATAACAACATTAAGTTGCCGTGGTACTGGTGTATAGGGACTGATCGAACTAACTTCAGCCGCTAAACTGTTATCGATAAATACGTTAGATTTCTTTGCCAAACAGATATTTAGCATCAGATGCTCACCCAAGTACAAAAGACTTGAGTCTTGAGTAAAATCACAAAAGTCTATTTTTTCTCTCTGCTCGGCTAACTTTTTAAGTAACCAAACTGATTTTTCTTCAATAAAAGCATCAATAAACTTGGTAGTCAGGTAATAAGGGGCTCTCACAGTTACATAACCATGCTTAACCTGTAAGGCAAGTGTTTTTCTACGCTTACTACGAATAAGTTGATATTTAAGCATAGAAAATTAACCACAACACTTTATATTTAATTAACTGGCTTCACTCAATTTTGTGGTCGCAGCTTTAACTCTACTTTTTTTGGCTTTACTAGCCAATTTTGGCTCGTCACTAACTACAACTTCAACAATAGATACATCAACAGATATTTTTGTCGGTTTTTTAGCTAACAGCGCAACAAGCACATCTTCTCTGTGTTCAGCCAGAAAAATGCTTAACTCTTCGTTAGCACTATCAGTTAACTCTACCGAAGATTGAGAGAACATTAGGCTTAAGTTATCTGCCATATCTAACATTTTGTCATATTCATCAGCTGATTTCTTATCCATAAATGTTTTCGCCTCTACCCCGTTTCTAATTACTACAAACCGACTTTCAACTGCCATTAGTTTTCTCCATTCCTACCGATTGAGCTTATTAAAAACTCGAAACACTGTAAAAAAAATAATACCTATACTCATATCATTTGAAGATACAGCTTTCAAGCATACTGCAACAAATAACTTCAAGTATCTGTGATTTATAGTATCAAATTAACTTTACTCTCATTATATTAATCACAATAGCATAACCACAACAAAAGCTGTATATAAAAACAGTTACTATTGTCGTTTTCTATGATGTCGCTCAATAAAAATTTAAAGATGTAAGTCACTATCGTCAGTCTAATAACTTCTAAAGCATATTTTCCATGTCAAAATAACAGCAAATGTAATTATTAACTTCGCTATTGTACAAGGTTTATTATTGAATAAACTGACAATAAATTAATTAGCACAAAGACACTATTTAACGTTTATTTTTTACTGATATTCTCTAGATAAATAATTTGCAGGTTAAATATCAATGACTAACCAACTACTCGCCAAATATTTTTTCAAACCATGAACGATGATCTTCTTTTTTCTGTAGACATTGCTGGTAAGTAACTATTCCATCTCGTACCGCTGGGTATATAACGGTATTCGCACACTCTTGTGTTACTGCATTGCCAGTTTGTTGTTCAAATAAGGTAACTTCTATACCTTCAGGCTTATTTTCAATTTTATTTACGACACCCTGTCTCTTAATGAAATCGGCGAACAAAGCAAGCGCCCCACTACTGCCAGTAAGACCTGTTGGCTTGTTATTATCTTTCCCCAACCAAGTAGTTATTAAGTGCTTATTATCGTAACCGACAAACCAACTATCTCGTAAGGCATTACTGGTACCCGTTTTCCCCGCTACTTTCTTATTATTTAAACGCCAAGTTAGTGATCTAGCAGTTCCTACTTGAGTGACTTGTTCTAAAGCATAATCAAGCAAATAAGCTGCTTGACTTGATAACCTTTGCTCGGGTATTTTCTCTTTTTGCCAGAGCATTTCATTTTTTGAAGATAATATTTTAGTGATGGTATGGCTTTTTTGGTAATAACCTTTGTTAGCAATCGTTAGATATAACTGGTTAATTTGTAATGGCGACATATTAATAGCACCTAATAAAACAGATGGGCGCATTTGCAGGTGATGCTGATAGCCAAGCGTTTTAATAACATCAGCCACACTGGTTAGGCCTAAACTCATGCCCAGATTAATCGTCGGTATATTAAGGGAGTATACTAACCCCTCAATTAATGAAACCTGACCTCGATATTTTCCATCATAATTTTTGGGTTGCCATTTTTTACCTGAGCCTTTTTTTAAGGTGATAGCTTTATCATCTAAAATAGTCGCAAAATTATATTGTTGATAACGCTCAAGGGCCGCTACATAAATTGCTGGTTTAATTAATGAACCGATATGGCGTTTGGCATTAAGTGCGCGGTTAAAACCTGCATAACCACTTTCTCTACCACCAAGAAGCGCTCGAATCTCACCACTGTTAATATCAGTAACTATCATTGCCGCTTCTAAATCACTTTGTTGATATTTTCGCTCAAGCAAGGGCAGTTGCTGAGCAACACTGTGCTCTAATAACTGCTGACTGCGGTGCGAGAAACCGGTAAATACTTTTATACCCGATTTTTGAGTAAAACTTGAAATATGCTCGTTTAGTTCAGCGTTTACTAGCTGTAAATAGGCAGGATATTTTTTTTTGGCTAAACGTCGATGCGCTCTAATAGATAACTCTGACTCGGCAGCCTGCTCAAACTCGGCTAGTGATAACATATGCTGCTCAAACATAAGTCTGAGAATAAGATCTCGTCGTCCTATGGCTCGTTTTGGATGACGCCATGGATCGTAATAACTAGGACCTTTAACTTGAGCAATCAATAAAGCTATTTGACCATGACTTAATTCATTAATTTCTTTACCAAAATAGAATTGTGCAGCCAAACCAAAGCCAAAGACACCATTGGCATAATTTTGCCCTAAGTACACTTCATTAATATAAGCTTCTAGTAGTTGATCTTTACTGTATCTCAACTCTAAAATCACCGCCATTAGTGCTTCTTTAATTTTCCGTGAAAGTGTCCGTTCTCGACTAAGAAACATATTCTTAGCTAGTTGCTGGGTTAACGTACTACCGCCTTGCACCGTACGACCTGCACGAATATTATTGAATAACGCTCTAAAAATTCCAACGGGTGAAACGCCATGGTGATGATAAAAATCGCGGTCTTCAATAAGTAACAACGTATCAATCAATTGGTTAGGTAACTCTTCTAGCGACACCAGTATACGATCTTCTTTATTATCTGGAACTAACCGTGCCAGTAATTGTGGTTCAAGAATTATTTGGGCAACCTGTTGCTTATCGATCGTCAGAGCAACAACAATATCGCTAACGACTTCAATACTTAGTTGCTGTGGGTTGTTACTACCATCAGTAAAATTAAATGCACGCTGAAAGATATTTAAATGCTCTACCGATTGAGCGAACTGTCCCGGTTGTGTGACAAACTTCACTTTCTGATAGTCATTAATTTTTAGTGTCTGTACTATTTCTTCCAAATTAGCTTGTTCACCTAACTGTAATGTTTGTAGCTGACCATAAACTTGTACCGGCACTTGCCAGCGCTGACCTTCAAACGTTTTTCTGACCTTCGCATCTAGATAAATACAGAAAATACCTAACGTAAATAGTCCAGCAATCATTAACTTACCTGAAGTTATGGCTACTTTACGTATTATTGATTTTTCTTTATGCACTAAAGTGCTACGTTTATTTACTTTAATTTTTGACATTATTTTTCTATATGCTGAGTGATCAAATTTGATTATTCTTTAATATGACGCTTCATTTTATTGGTTGCCTTCGCATTGACGGGGTCGTCGGGCCAATAGTGTCTAGGATAACGGCTTTTCATGTCTTTTTGCACTGCTTGATAACTACCAGACCAAAAGGTAACTAAATCTTGTGTTACTTGAATAGGACGTTGTGCGGGTGAAAGCAACTCTAATAACAGAGGTACTCCCTGATTTTGTTCACTAATTCCTAATACCATACCAATAGTAGGTGTTTCTGTTAAGCCGTATAACTCTTGCATTGGCAATGAAACTTTTGGCGACTTATCTTGAGAGTAACTAATAGGGCAATGCCTCCCTGTTGGTCCAATATAAACAGTAGGCGCTGCTTGACTTAATATTTTTTGCTCTTGATAGCTCAGTAACGATAATAACATTTGTGATAAGTCTAGCTTGGCAAGCTGTGCTTTATTTTTTATAGTTCCAACAAACGGAGCAAACCAAGTAGTTAGTTTTTCCAGTAACCGATTATCATCGACAACCGCTAAATTATATTCAGGAAAGTATTGATTCAACCATTGCCAACGAGCTTTTAGCGCTATATCTTTGGCCTGCCAAGGTAAAAAAACCAAGCCTTTTTTCATTACTAAATCACACCACATAGCGCTAATTATTTCAGATGTCACCTCTTGTTTCAATGGCTGCTCAGATAACACCACTCCGCCCAGAGTAGTTTGTCTTTTAGCTATAATTCTACCGCTCTTATGGTCAAAGTTCGCTATGTCTTGTTGCTTTATTTGTCTTGCAAACGTATCAGTGATGTCAACTAAACTAATTTGACTAGCGAGTCGTACATTTAACTGATTATCTCCTTGGCTTGTTTGGGCGATAACAATAAAGTCTTCACTTGCTAAAGCGTCTTGTTCATTAACTGACACCCCTTTACCATTAACACAAATATAATCGCCATGATTTATCCTAGCTTTAGCCACTCGTTCAGGATAAGCATAAGCGATTAATATACCTGTTTTTGATAAATCTAATGATTGTACGTTAAAACGTAATTGTAAATTTTGAGCTAGTCGACTTGCCTGCAGTAAAATCCGCTCTAACAATGGGTTTTTATTACTCTTATGTTGAATAAGCAATTGTAATCTATGCACTAAGTCACAATCGAATTTAGACTGTTCACCTTTAAAAATATCACGTTCTTCGAGTAAAGCTGCAACTAAACAAGCCAATAGTGTAATATTCTGACCTCGAGGTAGTGCCATTAATATCATATGTGCAAAACGTGGATGACAAGGCAAGTTTGCAGCTTTTTCACCATGCTGAGTGAGTAAATACTTATCATCGACAATCGATAGGCTTTGTAATTCTTGCCAAGCTTGTTGCTCTTTAACTTTACTTGGCAGTTCCAATAGAGGTAATTCAGCTAAAGTCGAGACTCCCCATCGAGCGGCTTCAATCAATGTTGGTAATAAGTCTGCTTGTTGAATGTCATTAACACTGTGCAGCGGTCTGCGCTCAAAATCATCTTTGCCGTACAATCGAATACAATGCCCTGGCATTAGTCGCCCTGCTCGACCTGCTCTTTGCACCGCTGAAGCTTTTGATATCTGCTTTTGCATGAGCTTATTCATCAAACTAGCACTATCAAAAACAGCTACTTTTTCAAGTCCGCAATCAATAACAAGATCAATGCCATCAATAGTTAGTGAAGTCTCTGCGATATTAGTGGCTAAAACTATCTTACGGTGACCATTTGCACAAGGTGCTATGGCCTGCTGCTGCTCCTTTAGAGTCAACTCACCAAATAAAGGACAAACTTTCACACCTTCTATTTGTTGAGACATTAAACGCTCAAGTAAAAAACGAATATCAGCGACACCCGGTAAAAAAACTAAGATAGACCCTGTATGGGCTAACATTTTATCTTTGATGACAGTCAGTGCATGTTCACGCCAACGTTGATGTCCCCTAGGCGCTTGATAACTGACCTCGATAGGATAGCTCCGTCCTTCACTATTCAATATGTAAGCATCGGGCAATGCTTGACTTAAATACTCGATATCTAGCGTTGCCGACATAAGTAGTATTTTTAAATCATCACGCAACTCTGTTTGTACTTCGCGGGTGAGCGCAAAGGCTAAATCGCCCTGTAAACTTCGCTCATGAAATTCATCAAAAACAACCAATGCAGTATCTAATAGCTCGGCATCTTTTTGAATAATCTGCGTTAATATTCCTTCGGTAATAACCTCAAGTCGAGTCTTTACCGACGTTTTACTGTCGTTGCGTAATCGATAGCCAATAGTTTCACCGACGTTTTCATCAAGTTGTTTTGCTAAAAAAATCGCTATATTTTTAACGGCTAAACGTCTAGGTTGCAGCAAATAAATCTTTTTATTCGCTAGACTTGGTAAGGTTAATAGCCATAAAGGTAGGCAAGTAGATTTACCTGCTCCTGGCGGAGCCGATAATATGAGGGTATTTTGCTGATCAAGGGTTTGGCAAAATTGTTGCTTAATTGCCTCTATGGGTAAAGAAGTTGTCACTGTCATCGATAAAACAACGTTATTAATACAATGGCTATTATCATAACAATTAATACTTGTCGGGCATAACTAGATAAGCAATTGAATTTTTTTAACTGAGCCGACAGATGTTAACTTCGCCAACAAAGTTGATGATAACATGGAAATGAAATAGATAGACCAAGCTTCTTATGCTTGTCCTATGAGATGCAGTAAACGTTACAGTGTGATTACTTATACCAAGGAGACCTACTTTATATACCTAATATTGGTAGGTCAAAGATTCCCGTAACGTTATAAATATTGAGTACAGCACGCCGAAGCCTGGACAGTGATGTGTTTGTTAGAGACTATGTTCCTAAAGAATATAGTTATGTCGTTACCTATTTCTGTTTTATCACTTTTATGGTGACTGATAAAGTGTATCTCTGGTACAACTTCTAAAATTTCAACCACAAAATGGTGAGTATAAAAATTAGAGTAAGTAGCAATACAGGCAAAAGAGTTTACTATAATATTAGGCTAGCGCGGTGAAAAAATCTTGATCGTAAACAATATAAAGCGAT
Source organism: Colwellia sp. (assembly GCA_046710905.1). Taxonomy (GTDB): domain Bacteria; phylum Pseudomonadota; class Gammaproteobacteria; order Enterobacterales; family Alteromonadaceae; genus Colwellia. The sequence continues at coordinate 20,169 of JBKEHN010000004.1, read as the reverse complement.
AGTAACGATCACTGAAGTTAATTTATAAAACATACATCTGAAATTAAATAAATCAGTTAAAAACTTGCAAATATAAATTTATCTGCATACTTGGCAAGTGATTTAAAGCCTGTTATTACTAAAGGCTCACTTCCACTAATCAGAGCTAATCAGAGAGGAGTTACCATGGAATACTCAGCACATGGACGTTATGTTATTGAGCAAAAAAACAATATTTTATTGATCGATGCACATGGACCGTTTAATGAGGTTACAGCAAAAAAGTACCATCAAGATATAAAACAGCTAACCGAACAAATAAGTGATGAACCGTGGGGCTCATTAATAACCTTTCGTGGTAATAATATTTTTACCCCCGATGCTGAAAAGCAATTAAGAGAAACAACTCAATATAGACAAAAAAAAGGGATGATTGCTATCGCTGTTGTTATTTTAAATAGCGCCTATGCGGATGTACAACAAATGCAATTACAACGTATTTATCACCACTGCCAAATAGAGTTTCATGTTTTCAGCGATAGCGAAAGTGCTACTGGTTGGCTCAATAGTTTTATAGAGCAAGCAATATTATTGAAAAATAAACAATAAAAAGTAGTGCAAGTTAATTAAATAACTATATCAATAAAAAATTACGTTATGATTAACTAAAGCTCAACAGCCGCTAAATCAGCTTATTTTAATATGATACTGCAACTACAACCAGCAAAATTAATTAAGCGTTATAAACGTTTTCTAGCCGATATTGTTCTTCCTAATGGCGAGGAAACAACGATACATTGTGCAAACACAGGTGCGATGAAAGGCTGTGCTGAGCCCGGTGATACCGTTTGGTATAGCACCTCAACCAACACTAAACGAAAATATCCATTTAGTTGGGAGATCAACCAAACCCAGAATAACCATTTTATTTGCGTAAATACCCTGCGCGCAAACCAATTAGTAGAAGAGGCTTTAAATAAAGGCTTAATTAACGAATTATCTGACTTTGATGAATTAAAACGAGAAGTTAAATATGGTAGTGAAAACAGTCGAATTGATTTTTTAGCAAGCTATAGTAATGCGGTTGACAGCTACATTGAAGTCAAATCAGTTACCTTATTAGATAATGGTCATGGCTACTTTCCTGATGCTGTTACCACCCGCGGCCAAAAGCACTTGCGTGAATTAATGGATATGGTCGCCCAAGGACATAGAGCGGTATTATTATTTACCGTTTTACATTCCGGTATTAATGCTATTTCCACTGCAAGTCATATTGACCCAACCTATGCTAAACTACTAAAAGAAGCTGCTGCTGCTGGTGTTGAAATAATTGCCTATAAAGCAGGTTTCACAATCATTGACGGAGAGCTAGATTTTAATCTAATTGAAAAAGTTCCCTTTATTGAACGATAAATATTGACTAGTACTACTAAAATTTGCTAAAAGAGCTTGCTAAAAAATTTTAAATAATATAATAAAAATTATTATTACTATTAACTAGTTGATTAAGTTAAATAAATTATTTATTTTAACTAATTTGTTGATTTTTATCATGAGCGACACAATATAGTTTTAATTAATCGGGTCATATATAAAATATTGGTACTTACAACAAAGGCATAGTACTACTTAAAACGTGGTATATAAGTAAATTGCCTTGGTCTATGTAGCATTTGGAGAATAAGCATGCCAAAAAGTAAACACAAGCCATTAGGTATCCTCGCCTTAGCAGGCGTTTCGCCATATCAAGAAAAAGCTGGCGAAGAGTACATGGAAGCGCCTCAACAAGAGCATTTTAAGAAAATTTTAGATGCATGGCGCTTACAATTACGAGAAGAAGTTGATCGTACCGTATCGCATATGCAAGATGAAGCAGCAAACTTTCCAGATCCTGTGGATAGAGCAGCTCAAGAAGAAGAGTTTAGTCTTGAGTTACGTACACGAGACCGTGAACGTAAACTTATCAAAAAAATTGAAAAAACCTTACAATTAATTGAAGATGACGATTTTGGTTTTTGTAAATCTTGCGGTATAGAAATTGGTATTCGTCGTTTAGAAGCTCGCCCAACTGCCGATCTTTGTATTGAATGTAAAACCTTAGCTGAAATTAAAGAACGTCAAATGGCTGGCTAGTCATACCTATTTCTAGATAGTATTTACTAGACATGGTTTACATGCAAAATTTGCATCTCAAGCGACCACTGGAGGCCAATAAGGCTTCTCAATATCGTGGTCGCTTTGCTCCATCACCTTCCGGTTTACTCCACTTTGGTTCTCTTATCGCCGCTCTTGCAAGCTTTCTTGACGCTAAATCATTTGTTAATGAACATGGCCAACAAGGAAAGTGGTTGATTAGAATTGAAGATATAGATCGACCTCGTGAACAACAAGGCGCTAGTACCGCGATATTAAGGACCCTTGAAGCTTTTGGGCTGCACTGGGATGAAACTGAACTTTATCAAAGTACTCAATCTCAATACTATCGCGATATTTTATCTAACCTGTCAAAACAAGGACTAAGTTATTATTGCCAATGCACTCGCGCTCAGATCAAGGCTATTGGTGGTATATACCAAAGTCATTGTCTTAATACTAATCATCCGCCCCAAAACAGCGCTTTAAGAATTATTAATCGGTTCGGTTTACATCAATTTAATGACCTATTTCAAGGCCATGTAGTTTGTGATAAAAAATTAGCTGGTGAAGACTTTATTATCCACCGTAAAGATGACTTATTCGCCTACCAGCTTGCCGTAGTTGCTGATGATATTGCACAGGGCATTACCCATGTCGTCCGTGGCTGTGACTTACTCGAACCTACAGCCAGACAACTGACCCTTTATCAAACATTAAACAATAGCTTTTTGAAATGTAATACCCCACTGTTTGGTCATGTTCCCTTAGCAATAACCGGTGGTGGTTACAAACTTAGCAAGCAAAACAAAGCACCCGCTATTGATAATGATAGGCCACAACCATCGATTATTGCAGCGTTAAAATTTTTAGGTCAATCACCAGAAGCTGAATTACACAGTGCTAGCGTTGAAGAGCTAATTAAATGGGCTATAAATAATTGGCAACGAAGCAGTGTGCCTAAAGTGGTTGAAATAAACATTGATTAAGCTAATTATCACAATCACACCAATAAAAAATTTATAATAAACAACTGAAATACAATAAATAAAGGAAATATTATGTCTACTAACACACAAAAAACGATTGTAATTACAGGCGCTAATCGTGGTATCGGTTATGCCATGGCTAATATTTATCAACAACGTGGTGATACCGTTTATGCACTTTGTCGTCAAAGCTCTATCGATTTAGATGCCCTGGGCGTAAACGTGGTAGAAAAAATAGATGTGGCGACTCAAGCCGGAATCGATAAAGCCGTATTAGAACTTAGCGGAGTAACCATTGATTTATTGATCAATAATGCAGGTATTTTACGTAACGAGCAATTGAGTGATTTGAATCAACAGACTATTACTGAACAATTTAATGTCAATGCTGTTGCCCCGCTTTTCTTGAGCCAGGCTTTATTAGCTAACTTATCTTCAGGTAGTAAAATTAGCTTCATTACCTCTAAAATGGGTTCAATTACCGATAATACTTCAGGTGGTCGATACGGTTATCGTATGTCAAAAGTTGCGCTTAATATCGCGGCGGTATCATTAGCAAAAGATCTTGCTGATGAAGATATTTCAGTCGGTATTTATCACCCTGGTTATGTGCAAACTGAGATGGTAAATAGTAACGGCGTATTAAGTAATGGTGATATTAGCGCCGATGTCGCAGCAGAGCGTCTAATCGCCTTAATGGATAACTTAACCATGACTGATTCAGGTATATTTAAGCACTCAAATGGTGAAACATTAGCTTGGTAATTTAACACTAGAGAATGAGTAAATACCTGTGTGACTTAAAAATGTAAGCTTCAACTAGAATTATAAACGCTTAGGACAAGGCATTGATCGAAAATAATGCCTTGTCAAAATGAATAACGTAGCATAAAACGTTTATAAACCAGCCTTTTGAGCTAGCCCCCGTCATTATCTTTATTTTAAGGACGCTAGATAAATGTAGCTTATTAAAAAATGTAAGAGCACAATATCAGGAATAATTTTTAACACAAAAAATGTATCTTGACTATGATGCTCGCAGGTTTGCTGAAACGCACCTCTTCAAATGGAGCGGCTATTGAGAAAGAAAACTGAGCTTTACTTCTCATGGTATTTTCTCTGTCTTTTTTTGCTGTTTTTTCATGCTAATTATCCTGTCTGTTATTCTCTTTTGCCCCGCACTGTTATATCATTGCGGCACTATTTTATGTCTGTCTTAAAGGTCTTTGACTATCAAAAGCGTTATTAATTTATGCAAAAGAGTTTTCTCCAAAAAAGTGAGTAAAACTATCGCTGAAACGACCCCTAAAAAAAACACAAAAAAAAGCACTAGTAACAAAAAAAAGGTTGCTACTGTATCTTTTGATAACCCATTGATTTTGTCACGTGATCAGCATCCTGTCTCGCGCCAATTGATGAGTCCAAATGCACTTAAAGTATTACACCGTTTAAATAAAGGTGGCTTTGATGCTTATCTTGTTGGTGGTGGCGTTCGTGATATTTTATTAGGTTTTAAGCCTAAAGATTTTGATATTGCAACCAATGCAACTCCTGATGAAATTAAAGATTTATTCCGTAATTGTCGCTTAATTGGTAGACGTTTTCGATTAGCACATATTGTTTTTGGTCGTGAAATTATTGAAGTAGCCACTTTTAGAGGCCATCATGATAACGCCTCCGAGCAAGAAAAAAGCTGTAAAACAACCTCTAAGCAAAGCGAAGATGGCATGTTACTACGAGACAACATATACGGTAGTATAGAAGAAGACGCTGAGCGTCGAGACTTTACTATCAATGCTTTATATTACTCATCTAAAGATTTTAAAGTGTATGATTTTGCTAATGGTGTGCAAGATGTAAACGATAAGATTATCCGTTTAATTGGCGATCCTGAGACCCGTTATCGTGAAGATCCCGTACGTATGTTACGTGCGATTCGTTTTGCCACTAAACTTGATATGCAAATAAGTGACGAGACTAAGGCCCCCATCAAAGAACTCTCAACATTAATGGCCAATATTCCTGCTGCTCGTTTGTTTGAAGAGTTCTTGAAAATGTTCATTGCAGGTAAAGCTGTTGCAAACTTTGAACAACTGCGTAGTTATGACCTCTTTGGTTACTTCTTTCCCGCTGTTGACCAAGCGCTTAACCATGAATCAGACGAACAAAGTTATTTGTTAGATTTTATTATGCTAGCAATGGAAAATACTGATAAACGCATAAACAATGACCAACGTGTAACACCAGCATTTTTATTTGCCGCTATGCTTTGGTATCCATTACAAAAGCATATGCATCAAATTAAGGCTAGTACTCAACTTACACCACAAGATATGTTCTTTGCTGCCCTCAATGAAATTATGCCCGAACAGCAACGCAGTATTGCTATTCCTAAACGTTTCCAAGCAGTTATTAAAGATATTTGGATCCTGCAAGATAAGTTAAGTCGCCGCGAAGGTAAACGTGCATTTAAAACATTAGAACACCTTAAGTTCAGAGCAGGTTATGACTTCTTGTTATTACGCGCACAAATAGAGGCGACACCTGAACTAGAAGAATTAGCACTGTGGTGGACAGACTTTCAAGAAGTGTCAAATGATGCTCAGCTTCAAATGATTAAAGGCGTAAACGTGCCACAAGGCTCAAAACGACGTAATCCAAAAAAACGTCGTAAGCCTAGTGCAAAGCCAACAGAATCATAGCGGCAAAAAAATGCAAAAGACGACCATTGCCTACATAGGGTTAGGTAGTAACTTATCAAACCCTAGATTACAAATAACTAAGGCTGCTGATGAGATTGCTAAAATTGAAGCGGCTAATGTAATTGCATTATCAGCTTTATATTTAAGTAAGCCCATGGGTCCTCAAGACCAAGATGATTACATCAATGCCGTCATTGCCTTAGAAACCACTTTATCTGCCCTTGAATTATTAAACGCCCTACAAGTAATAGAAAATGCCGCTGGACGTGTGCGAAAAGATAACCGCTGGGGCGCACGAATACTTGATTGTGATATTATTTTATTCGGTAATGAATCGATAGAAAATGAACGCTTAACAGTTCCTCACTACGGTGTGAAGGTTCGAGAGTTTGTTTTACTGCCATTAGCAGAAATTGCACCTACTTTACATTTACCTGACGGTAGCTCCATCAGCTCTCTAGCTGCTAAAATCAACAGTAATGGCATAGTAAAATTATCGCTATTAAAATAATAAATATTAAAACGATTACTGTTAACACTATAATAAATAATTAGAACTACTGCTAATTAACCTATTTGGAAAAATTATGGCTAAAATAACTACCTCAAGCTTGCTAAACATGAAACAACAAGGCAAAAAAATATCAACTATTACCGCCTATGATGCCAGCTTTGCAAAACTATTTGACCAAGCAGGTATACACGCCATACTGATTGGCGATTCTTTAGGTATGGTATTACAAGGTCAAGACAGTACATTACCAGTGACTATTGAAGAGATGGCTTATCATACACGTTGCGTAAAACGTGGCGTTGAAGAGACTCTTATTATCGCCGATATGCCTTTTATGAGCTATGCCACTAGAGAGCAAGCTTTGACAAATGCCGCGCTGCTAATGCAAGCTGGCGCTAGTATGGTAAAAGTGGAAGGCGGTGCTTGGCTTAATGACACCATTTCAGCATTGGTTGAACGTGGTATTCCCGTTTGTGCTCATCTAGGGTTGACACCACAATCCGTTAATATTTTTGGTGGTTTTAAAGTACAAGGTCGTGATGATGATAAAGCCCAGCAAATGCTTGATGATGCTAAAGCTCTTGAAGCAGCAGGCGCTCAGTTATTGGTACTTGAGTGCATTCCTGCAACCTTAGGTAAAACTATTACTAAAACACTCTCTATCCCAACGATTGGTATAGGTGCAGGTAAAGATACTGATGGACAAATTTTGGTTATGCACGATGCCCTTGGTATCGCCTGTAATTATATGCCTAAGTTTTCTCGTAATTTCTTAAAAGACACTGGCGATATTAAAAAAGCAGTTGAGCTTTATATCAGTGAAGTGAGTCAAGGTAACTTCCCTGGTAATGAACATATATTCAAGTAATCACCACAAGCAGGTTACTTAAATCATCATCAGAAAATTAAACATTTAGCTCTATAAATAAAATACTAATAATAAATAATGGCAATATAAATTTATGAAAACAGTCAGTCAAATTAGTGAATTACGTACACAAGTAAAAGTATGGCGCCAACAAGGTTTAACCGTTGCTTTTGTGCCTACAATGGGTAATTTACATGCAGGCCATATTTCATTAGTGGATGAAGCACACAAACATGCCGATAAAGTTGTTGCCAGTATCTTTATCAATCCAATGCAATTTGGTATAAACGAAGATATTGATAATTACCCACGTACTATGGTTGATGATAAGCAAAAATTAACCGCTGCAGGTACTGACTTACTGTTCACTCCAACACCTGATATTATTTACCCAAAAGGTCTCGCTAAACAAAGCTTTATTGAAGTACCTAATATCTCTGATGGCTATTGTGGCGAAAGTCGCCCAGGTCACTTTCGCGGTGTTGCTACGGTAGTTTGTAAACTCTTTAATCTAGTTCAACCCGATATAGCTTGTTTTGGCTTAAAAGATTATCAACAAGTACAAGTAATCCAAACGATGGTTGCAGACTTATCGATGCCAATTACTATTATTCCAGTGGCAACCACCCGAGAAAAAAGTGGTTTAGCCTTAAGTTCTCGTAATGGGTATTTAACCGCTGAAGAAAAAGCTATCGCCCCTGTTCTACAGAAAAATTTACAGTGGTTGGCTGAACAAATTAGTATTGGTTTTTCTCAAAGCGAGAGTATTGATTTTATTGGTTTGTCTAAGCGAGCCGCTAAAGTAATCAATGATGCAGGTTTACATACTGATTACCTCCATGTTTGTCACGCACACACATTGCAACCAGCAAGTGAAGATGACACTCAATTAGTTATTTTAGCCGCTGCACATTGTGGTAAAGCACGCTTAATTGATAATTTACAATTGAAGTTAACTTAATTTTCTTTGCGTTTGCTTTCAAGATGATTTCAGATGAGCTACTTAAAATGCTTTTAGCAATATGACCAAAGAGATTATTTATTAAATAATAAGTCACTTACTGCAAACATCGCATTGTAACTAGCTACAACTAGTTACTACCTATATATTTTAACGTAGTTATAACTTGTTGAACCGAAGTAGTCCAAGCCTGTGCACTTGCATCAACCTCTTTTAACGGATGAATTAACGCTTCATCATGTAGCGTTATATAAGGTTTGTTAAGGGCGGCGCAATAACCGGCATCAAAAGCAGCATTCCATTGTTTGTACTTATCGCCAAAGCGGATAATCGCCACGTCACATCGCTCAATAAGTATTTTAGTTCTTATTGCATTTACTTTGGCTGATTTATTATCTCGCCAAAACTGCTCGGTTTCAGCGCCAAGATGATCACCGGCACCATCGCTTGTTTCGTGATGGGTAACCGCTGACGAAAATACAATATCTAAATCGATTTCTTGGCAACCTTGAATAATTTTTTCGCGCCAATCGGTATGAATTTCACCAGAAAGATATACTGCTAATTTGATGATTAAGTCCTCTAATTAGAATAAACTAACGTTATATTCAGCCATTATTATATCTACCTATATTATATGACTTTTATGTTGTTCAATGTATAAATTTAATGAAACTATATTTCACTATGTGGGATATAAAAGAAATATGAGGACTTTTACCTTACCGTGACTTACATCAGCTCAATGCGTCTTGGGATAATAAACTCAAACAACAAGCAGTCGATAAAGATCATATGAGAAAACCTATTTCATTTGGTTAGCCATACTAAAAGCCCTGCTATAGTTGATGAACCATGGCAGGACTTTTATGATGTCAATGAATAATCAATATCTACGCTAGCTTTATTCTTCTTTCAGCTTGCTTTTTGGAAGCAGTAGATTCATTACAATGGCGACTAAGCCACATAAACTTATGCCCGTTAGACTGAAGTCATCATTGCCAATAGCCATACCACCAATACCAAAGACTAACGTAGTTGAGACAATCACCAAATTGCGCTGCTCAGCTAGATCTACTTGAGATTTTATTAGAATGTTCATGCCCACGCCTGCAATTGAGCCAAAAAGCAAGATTAGGATACCACCCATCACCGGCGATGGAATCGTTTGTAATGCAAGTCCAAACTTAGCAACAAATGCTAAACCAATAGCAAAAGCGGCCGCCCAAAGCATAATACGAGGATTAAACATCTTTGTTAGCATTACAGCGCCAGTAACTTCTGAATAAGTGGTATTAGGTGGTCCTCCAAATAACGAAGCTAAAGAAGTAGCCAAACCATCACCCAGAAGTGTACGGTGTAAGCCAGGATTCTTGGTGTAATCTTTTCCAGTTACGCTACCAATGGCGATAATATCGCCGACGTGTTCAATAGCAGGTGCGATAGCTATGGGTAGCATGAAAAGAATAGCCGCTAAATTAAACTCTGGCGTTACAAAATTAGGAATGGCAAACCACTCACTAGTCGCTATTGCTTCGGTACTAACCATGCCCATAACTGACGCCATTACATAACCAACTAATACACCAGCCATAATTGAAATTAAGCGAAATATTCCTTTACCTAAAGTAGCCACTAAAAGCGTAGTAATTAATGCTGACATAGAGACGGTTAAAGCATCTGTATAAGGGAAAAGCTCCGCGGCACCATCACCCGTTTTACCCATAGCCATATTCACCGCGATTGGTGCTAAGCTAAGTCCGATAACCATGATAATTGGTCCTGTTACAACAGGAGGCATTAGCTTATGTAAAAAGCCAGCACCACGAATAGCAACGATACCAGCAATCAGTACATAAACTAAACCTGTAACAAATAACGATCCCATGGCTGCAGCAATACCCCAAGTTTGAACTGAGTAAGCTATTGGCGCGATAAATACAAAAGAAGAAGCCAAAAATAATGGCACTTGCTGTTTGGTGAGAAATTGAAACAGGAAAGTACCAATACCCGCGGTAAACAAAGCAACGCTCGGGTCTAATCCTGTAATTAATGGCATTAAAACAAGAGCGCCAAAAGCGACAAACAACATTTGCAGTCCAGCTAGAGCATTACGCCATGTAGGTTGCTTAAAGCTACTTTTATTTAAAGAAGGTTCCGACATAAAAGTCCTATTGAGTAGTTTTTTATTCGTAATAAGTTAATAACTAAATTCAACAGCGCTTTATTTAGTACCAAATATTTTATCACCCGCATCGCCAAGACCAGGGATGATATACCCATTTTCATTCAAGTGGTCATCAATAGATGCAGTATAGATATCGACATCTGGATGAGCATTGTTGACTTTTTCAATACCTTCAGGGGCTGCAACTAAAACCAATGCACGAATGTCAGTACAACCTGCTTTTTTTAATATATCGATAGTGGCGTTCATTGAGCCACCCGTAGCTAACATAGGGTCAATGATCAAGGCCATACGCTGGTCTATATCTCCAGCTAATTTTTCAAAGTAGGTAACTGGCTCTAATGTTTCTTCATCACGATAAAGTCCTACAACACTGATCTTGGCACTTGGCATTAGCTCTAAGACACCATCTAACATACCGATACCAGCACGCAAAATAGGTACAACTGTCGCTTTTTTACCAACGATACGCTGACCGATTAATTCACCGTCCCAGCCTTGCATTTGATAGTTTTCTAGCTCAAGATCTTTAGTTGCTTCGTAAGTTAATAAACTACCAACTTCAGCAGATAGTTGACGAAAGTTACGAGTGCTCATATCTTTAGCACGCATTAAGCTGATTTTATGTTGTATTAGAGGATGTTTAATTTCGTAAACTGACATATTTTGATATCCGATGAAGTAAGTTTACTTATTCTCACATAAATCGATAGGATGTTAGAGGAATTTTATCTATATTTATCTTTTGAATCAGCAAGAACAACAAATATACTAATAAATATCTCAATAGTTGAGGAAAAATATCCAGTTAATAGTCCTAAGTACGATTAGCTCGATATTAATTAGACCATGACCAATTAGTCAGTATCAATATTAAGTAAGTTTGCCGGTGCAAATTGATCGGTTAATACTGGGCTGTCGTCAGACCAATTTTGATGATTCGCGGTTGATTTCATATTTTGATAAAGTTTTTTTGCATCGACACCAATGGTGAGTAGTTCAGCCACTAATTTAGTCATATTTTCACTATACTTTCCTGTCGATTGCGCTTCATTAAGGTTTTCAACCAGACCATTATTACCCGCTAATATGATTCGATTACTACTATCAGGATTACTCACCTGATAAAAATCACCAAAAACAGCTTTGTAGGTTGCTGATTCATAGCCATAAAGCTTACTAGAAGAGAATGTATTTGCTGTAAGTATACCTTGTGCAGATAGTAGGCTTTTAATTTCTTCTAAAAACTCTGTAGTCATTAGGTGCTCAGGGATATAATCACCATTAAAAGCATCAAGTATAATCCAGTCATATGTTTGCTTCTTTAATACTGCTCTTTTGACAAAGACCCTACCATCTTGACTATAAGTTTTTATCTTATCATTTTCTAAGAAACCAAAGTATTGTCGAGCAACGTTAATAACACTCTGATCTATTTCTACATTATCGATATAACTATCAGGTAGTAATTGATGTAAGGTGTTAGACATAGTACCGCCGCCAAGTCCAATGATTAAGATACGTTTAGGCTCAGGGTTAACTAATAAACCAGTTAATAATTGCTTAGTGTAATTAAAAACTAATTGTTGTGGTTGGCTTTTCAAGAAACAGCTTTGTCGAGTTTTATTACTTTTCACATTAAATTTTAAACAACGTAAATCGCCTTTATCTTCCACAAGTATATTTCGATATAAAGAGCGCTCACTATGAATGACTTTAGCCAGAGTATCATTTGTAATAAAAACGCCTAGTAAAAAAAAGATACTGAGACTAAGTTTTGCTATTGAATTATGCATGACTGATATCTCGTTGTGCTTTCGTTTTATAGAAACTTGTATTCGCTTTTGATAGCACGATAGTTACTATACCTAAAAGGCTTAGTACCAAACTGACACTCACAACAATAGTATTTATATCAAACCACATGACTAAATAGAATGAGGTGATAATGGTACCAATTGCGCTTCCTAACGTAGACACAAAGTATAACTTGCCAGCAACCTGTCCACTTTCGTTAGAGTTTTTTACTAATAGTCGAACAGAATAAGGAGACAACATACCTAAGATAATAGTGGGAATAAAAAATAAGGCTGTTGATGCTAATAAAGAGCCATAACGTGAATCTTCAATCGCTAAAAAAATTCCTTCCATTAGCCAAGTACTTGAGGTGACGATAGGTAATAAGGTGATACCAGCAACAATAAAAATCAAACCATAGCGAGTTAATGATGCTGAGTGAGTAGAAAACTTACCACCTAATAAATAACCAAAGGATAAACTGAGCATAAATACAGTAATAATACTCCCCCAGATATGAACACTACTACCAAAGAATGGTGCAAGAATTCGACCTGCTAACAGCTCAATACACATAATAGAAAATCCACTAGTAAAGGCAAGGAAGTAAATATAAATATGACTAAAATTAATGAGTTTATTTGATGTTTGCATGACTGCTCTGATTATTATTAATAATTTATACAAACACTGTAAATTATTAATCTATATTTGGGTAGTAAACCACCACTAAATCAATTTACTTAATATTATTTTTATCGAGATAACTAATTTTTTTCATTAAAAAAAAGCATTGACTTGCATATTTCTTGTTGTTCTTTCTTCCAAAACTATCTATTAAAACGATGATTAAAAAAGAGTTAATTATAGTTATAGCTTTTTTTATAAGAAATTAGTCCGTTATAGAAAACAGAAGAATAGTATAAAAAAATCAGGTCAGACCTCTAAATAATCTTTATAAGTCACTTAACAAGGCTGTCATTTAGGTTAAATATAGAACCCTATTGTTACAAAAGTATAAATAAAACAATTAAAAATTTATAGTAATAATAATAGGTTGATTGATGAATACTAAAAACTTGATTACACCAACTATAGTGGCAACACTATGCACTTCACTATAGATAAGTGCTACACAGTCATAGCTAGAGCCCGATAACCCTAGTAGTTATATACTTTCTAAAGTAGACCTTGTTTTGACAGAACAAGCAAAAATCTAAAATCCAATGTATGCAAAATGGTCTAGAGCATTAAGGACTCAAGGTATAAACCTTCTGATGACGTTCTATGGAAACTCATTACTAACTCAAATCCTACACCACCAGGAGAGCCAGAACCACAGGCTCTAGCTACTGAACCGCCGACTACACCAATAAAGCCTGAGCTACCTATTGGGATAGCTACTTGGGAAATAAGTACTGTGTATTATGGAGGTGATCAAGTTAGCTACAATAATGTTCTATACACTGCCAAGGGGATGGATCAAAGGTAACCAACCTGATTCAAGTATTGAGTAGCAAAAATAACGTTATAACCAGTTAATAGTTTAAATGCAGTATTTTTGAACCGCAAGAAGCAACCTGATAACTGTTCAGTAACGGTTACTTTTTTTGACTGTTAAAAAGCTACTTAACAGTTTAACTTTTCGCGACTCTTTAGCGGTTCAGTTTAATAATCAACATACTTCTTTAGTAGTGATATCTCATTAAAAGTAAAAATTTTCACCAAGTCTAATTTTGTTAACCTTAATTTTCATAAATTATTAGCGAGTTTATTTGCTGCGAATAAAACCTAGGTACTTTTAATAAAAATGTGTATTGTAGTTTTACTGACGTTTAATTAAGTACTTTGATTATGATTTTGTAATTTTTCTTATTATTTTGAGGTTGAATAATTTAACCCAAGCGTGAATTGAATAGTACTCATTATTAATACTAGTAATTTACATATGCATAAAGGTTACTTTATTTATCCTGACTCTAATTATAAGAGAATATGAAAAAATCACTAAGTATAAATTGAACCTATCAACTTTAGGCTACTTTCTAGCATTAATAAAGTTGAAGTTACGGTAACTCATTTAAAATATATGAAAACTGGAAAAAAAATATGATTGACCTAAAATTATATTACTACTTGGAGGAGTTTTTATGCCAAAAGCAGCAACAATAAACAAGAATATACCTTTCGCACGCTGTATCGCTTGTAATAAAGTCGATACCTTTGCACCACTTCATTGGCTAGCACTCGCCGTTAAAGATTTTACTCGAGCACCATTGCTCAGTTTAATTTATGGTTTAATATTTAGTTTAATACCTGTCATCATTCTCTATATTGTTTACCATTCAGGTACACATTTAGTCATTCTACCTGCGGCTGTAGCTTTTGCTTTAATTGGTCCTGCATTTGCTGTTGGTCTCTACGATATAGCTTGGGAATTAGAAAAAAAACATAAGCCTACGTTGAAGCATAGTTTAAAATCAATGTTGAGAAATCCCGTCGGTGAATGGGGGTTTGTCATCATACTAATGCTAGTCATGATAGTATGGATGCGTTTAGCTGCATTAATTCATGTTTTGTACCCACACACAATAGATCCAACTCTGGAAGAGTTATCTGCTTTTTTAATGCTAGGCTCTTGTATTGGCGCGTTAATGCTAACGAGTGTTTTTGCTATTTCAGCTTTCACACCGCAAATTATGATGGAGCGCCGAGTTGATGTTATGACCGCGGTAATGTCATCATGTAATGCCGTCAAAGAGAACATTGGTGCCATGATAGTATGGGCATTGTGTATTATGTTTTTTGTTGTTCTTGGCTTTATTACCGGTGCCATAGGCTTTTTAATTATTATGCCATTGTTGAGCTTTGCTAGTTGGCATGGCTATATTGCGATAATTAAACATAAGACGGATCGTGGTTTTGAGTAAATTTATACTATTGCCTTGTTAGCAAAATTTTTACTTAATAAAATAAGATAAGTTCCCAAAAAGTGGTCACTCATAGTTAAAGTAATAGTTAGTGGCCCTTTTATTTCTTACCCTAAATAAACTCTATCAATAAGTTGATTAACTTAAAGTAATACATTTAACGCAATCATATTAAGAGACAATAGATGCGGACACCCTAATAATTTTAATGATAGGCAATACCGTACATTAATAACTTTGCCAAATTAAACTGAGGTGGATATTTCATTTTTCTCTAGTCTTATTCAGCTCATCTAGGGTGTGAAACGACAAATCAATGAATTTTACCCATACAAATGCCAACGAGTCACTGTTCTTTTAGGGATGATTTATAATATATTTAGGATTTCAGTAAAATATTTTCTCTTGCTGTCGATGTCCACTAATCCATTACTTACCTGTGTGGGCAGTAAAAGCATTAAGCTCTGCTAACAAGCCTACCGCTTGATGATATTTTTACAAAATGCTCGACAAGCTTTAACCAATCGACGCTATTTATACCTAAATAAGTTAACAGCGCGCATGAACTTTCATTAAGACTACAGCGCTTATCTGCCCTAATAACTATTCCTGTTTCTTCTACAAGCGTTAAATAGTCTAGCAGTCAAACTTTCGAAAGTTTTAGCATATTTAAATTAGGAATTATGCCGCTATTCTACTAATGACTCTTCCTTTATAAAGTTATCAAGTAAAGCCAAAAAATTAAAATGCGATAGTTAGTACCCTGTGATCTCCGCATAGCCTTTACCAATAAAACCCCCTGTTGCTTTTACTCGTCCTTCCCAATAAGGAATAGTTAGCTGATTGCGCGAATCCTTGGTAATACTTTCGATAATAATATCTGGGCTATCTGGTAATTCAACCTGCCACTTACTTGGATACTCTCGGTTATCTAATGTCACAGTTTCAATGAGCGATAGTTTAATACTTTCTTTTGAAATACCTGTTGTTTCGCCATTAGGCGCGATCCGAGTTCCGCTACAATAATCATAATTATTATCTTTTCCTCGAACGCAAAAAAGCATTAGTCCTTGCTTGTCTGATTGAGAGCTTGATTGAGAGTCGACTAGGCTGAACCAATCCCAACCGAGCTGGTCCTTATCAAGTAAACTCGCAGACCATTCTCTATCGTACCAAGCATTACCAGTTACCTTATAGGATTTTCCTTCAAAAGTGAGACTCCCTTTTACTTTTAAAAAAGGATAACTGAAATAATAAGATGCATGACCACTTTCTGTTTTTTGGCTATACCCCTTATCTCCATGCAATGCGATTGGACTGTCGTTTAGGGTTAAAGATATTTCATAGTTATCATGGGTCGCAACTAGGTTGAGTGGTAGAAATTCATTATTGATACTATTCAACCGCCAATCATCAATACTTGCATTAAACGGCGAGCTAGTTACCTTAGCTTGGCTCGCTCGTGAAAAACGTTCAAACGCAACGTGTTCTTGTTTATGCTGCATAGCAAAATGAGCAAAATAAAGATTATTATCCCACCACTTTGATTCAATTTCACTTGGCATTGATGTACGAAATAGTGTCCATTGCACACCAAAAGTTTCGCCAGTTTTACTTTGTAAATTTGCCGTTAAATACCACCATTCAATACCTTGTTCAGAATGAACACCATGATCAGCGGGAAAGACTAATGGAGTACCTTTTTTTACTGGTTTACCAATAGCTACTTGCAACTTAGATGCTGTTTTTTTTTGAACCATGGGTTGACATGCACACAGAACAAAAAACAACGAGGTGAGTAATAACCCTTTCAATATCCGCCCTTCTACCACGAGTTTATACCTTCTTAGCTTCTAAATTCGTTAATCTTCGAATCGGTAAATATGCACATAAAACCGAAACAGCCACCAGTGTTAAACACGTTAATACTAAGCTACCCAAATCTAAACTAAAGTGAATGGTCCAGCCAAACGCAATTGGCATTACAAACTTCAGTAAAGCTAAGCCGAGTGCAAAACCAAGGGGAACAGCAAATAATATGGTAAACAAAACTACACCTGAGGTTTGTAGTAGTTTCATTGTTAATAATTGTTGCTGTGTTACGCCTAAATTACGTAATATGGTCAGTTGCTTTAATTGATTAACGCTCAAGCTTAAAAGACTGGTACAAAGGCTTAGTAATGCGATGGCGAGAATAAAACCATTCAACGCTTTTGTAACTACAAATGTGTCCTCAAACAAAGCATTGGCCATTTTTTTAAATTTTTTATTGGGTAAAATTTTTGTGCTGTCTTGTTTAAACTCATTAATTAAACGTTCGCTAAAGACTGCAACCGAGGTAGTGTTTTTTAAACGAATGGAATAACCAAAAACATTGTGATTTAATGTTGCTATTTTTTGCCGTTGCTCAAGGGTAAGTAAAGAAAGGCTTGGGTTACCATAATCATAAAAAAAATCCGTTATACGACAACTAAATTTTGTGGTGTTTTGCTCAAATACAGCCACATCGTTTAGTGAAAAACCAAATTTTATTTTGCTTTGTTCATTTGCTAAACACCCTTTTTCAATAAAATTATTCTTACTAATAGTCAGACCTGATGTCAGAGAAATATGCTGATAATGTTCAAAGTTTTCACCAAAGCTTGCAAGGCTCGCAGGAATATTATTTACCTTGCCATCACTTTCCATATAAATACTTAATTTCTCAACTTCAGATAAGTGGCTGAGCATTTGCCTTAAGTTGTTATCGAGCTTATCTGACCGCAAATAAATGTCTGCACTTAATTGCTTTTCAAGATGTGCATTTAACGTATGACTAAAGCTTTTCACCATGATTTGCATGCCGATAGCACTACCCAGGGCGACTAAAATTGCAATGATTGCAATATGGAGGTCTTTTATATGAAGACGAGTATCAGCATGAAGCCACTGTGTTAACGGATTTATGATTGTGACCGGTAATGAAACCAAACCAGATAACGCTTTGGGCACTATCAAAATAAACAATATTAAAAGGGCAAAACACAGTAACAAAGCTTGGTACTCATTAGTGGCATAATTGAGTAACCAAATTAATCCCACGACAGTACTTGCCAACAAACCATAAAACATCTGTTTACTTTTGTTAGCTACTTGCTTGACTTGCACTAACAATATTACCGCTAGCGCAGATATATTAAGGGTAAAACCCAATAAAACATTAAACCACTGCCAATTAATTACCAGTGCTTTATCGAGTTGATATAAGCCAATCAATGTTCTATTGACATCAAGCACCAGTACATTAGCAATTAAATAACCACCTAAAGTACCTAATAGCGCAGTACAAAGACTTACAATAATGAGCTCAATAACGAGGCTCAGTTGAATACTCAGTTTAGTACAGCCTAATAATTGCATTTGTTTTAATAATTTATTTCGTGCGGTTAACGTAAGTTTTATCGCATTAAAACTCAAAAATGCAGCAACAATATAGCCAAGCATGGCAAGTGCGGTAAGGTTAAAAAAGAATGCTTCAGACAAAACATCGAACGATTGTTGCTTCGCATCAATTAGCTGCGCTTGCCCAGAAATTAGCTGTGCTATTTCTACTAATTGCTGTTCGGTAACCTGCGATAACTCAATAAAACTGAGTTGCCCTTTCGCATCTAATAAATAATCGGCATTGGCGATATCAGTAATTGCCCATAACCCAATACCATCTACTAAGCTAATATCTGGTTGTTTCTGCCCCTTTTCTAGACTAAATATCGCTTCGATATCCACTTCTGTATTAATTCGTTCAGCAAATTGTGAGTCTACGAGCAAAGTAGAAAGAGAAAATTGTGAAGGTGTTTTACCCTGATTTTCATTGCTTTGATTGAATTGCGTTCTGTTTAGCCATAACAAGGTATCTACACCTTGAATAGCCAGTGTTTGCCCTTTATTCGTTTTCAATCTACCACGTAACACAGGTTGCGCATTTACAAAACCATATTGACGTAAACTGAGCCAAACATTACCATCAATAGTGTATTTTCCGGTGAGCGGTTTAACTAAATGAGTGACGGGGTTATTAATTAACGCCGAGGAATTTTGATAACGAGCATTTGCTTCTTGATTAAGCCCTGAGATTGCAGTTAAAAGCGCACTACCTAAACTAAACCCTAAAAAGAACAATAACATTAACCAAGGGTGTCTTCGATAAAACGCTAGATGAGTAGCTAAAATCAGTTTGATTTCATGAGTAACATCAGTCAAAGCAGCCATCTCTTAAAACTTTCACATGGTCAAAATAATCTGTTAATTGATTACTATGAGTCACCATCACCAAGTTGATTTTTCGTTCACTGCATAATTCAGTAAGCAGTTTAACGACTTGGTGCGAGCGTTTTTGGTCTAAGTTACCTGTCGGTTCATCTGCAAAAATTATACGAGGCTTATTAATTAACGCCCTTGCGATACCAACCCTTTGTTGTTCGCCCCCAGATAGTTGCTCAGGTATTGCCCCAAGCTTATTTTGAAGACCTAGCTCATTAACAAGATGTTCAAACTCACTAGCAGCTTGCGTTGGATAATTTAACTTATGCTGAAACAAAATATTCTGCTTTACAGTTAAACAATCAAGCAATTGGTAATGCTGGAATATCAGCCCTATTTTACGCCGATAAAACGCAAGCTCTGTTTCATTAAGTTGTGAAAGCTCTTGATTATTAATACTTACCGATCCGCTATCTGCTTGCAGTAGCCCTGCTAAAATATGCAAAAAAGTAGTTTTACCTGAGCCACTATCCCCCAGTAATGCAAGATGTTGTGCTGCAGGTATAAATAAATCTAGCTGATTCAATATGTTGTGTTTGTTATCGCCATCATTGCGGCTAAAACACAGATCCTTTACTTCAATCACGTTAACCCCTTGTTCGTATACGGTACTTTAGCGTAACAACCATCGCGAAACCATCAGAATATATCGCGATTAGATGGGTTTATCGTTTTAATTTTGGGAAGAAGATACTGTGAGAAGTTCATTTTGAAGTGGCATAGTTAATTTGGCCATCTAATTAGAGGTGTTATTATACACCACATTAAACTTAGGTGACAAAATGACAAAATTAAAAAGACCAACA
>JBKEHN010000003.1:0-69383 GCA_046710905.1 Colwellia sp. | reverse complement strand
GCGCAATAGTCAATGACCCACAAGCTATTGCAGATGCTGCGGTAAAACTCTATCAAGAAGAAAAATCTTGGCAAACTGCCAGTGACTTAGGGCAGCAAAATGCTCAGTTAATGTATCAACAAGAAAGCATTCTAACAGAGCTAGCCAATTGCTTATCACAGCTACAAACTAATCTTGATAAGCATAGAAAAAATAACTTCATTGGTGGCATGCTTAATCACCATCATCATAAAAGTACCCAATATATGGCACAGTGGATTGATGTTAAAACACAGTTGAAAGCTTTAGTTAAAGTGAATAAAGATGAATAGATGAAGTGGTCAGTTTTTAGTTAATCAGCTAGCCTAATTTTCTTGTTTTTGGTTGTTTCTTAGTCAGGACCCAGTTTTATCTTAAAAGTAACCTTCACACTGAACGCTTATTGATAGAGTAAAACCAGGTTGACTAAATAGCCGAATATCTTTAAGTAATAACTACCAGAGACGTTTTTATATGGCGACTTTAGGTATTAGTCGACAAAGATCTGCATTTCTTCACCTATTTGCTTTCGCATCTCCATCAATTTTACCGCAGATTCATGTTGTTGCTTATCTGCTTCTGTTTCAGGAATCCACTGTGGAACACCTTCTGATTGACCATTTTGATCAACGGCAACCATGATTACAATACAGTGCGTAGTTAAGCGACGGTTTAGTGATTTAGGGTCGCAGGCGTTAACTTCTAAGGCAATATGTATTGAAGAATTACCGGTAAAAATCACCTTAGCTTCTACCTCAACTAAACTACCAACATGAATAGGAGCAATAAACCGAATACCACCAGCATAGGCAGTAACACAGTAGCGACCACTCCAACCAGCAGCACAGGCATAAGCAGCTAAATCGATCCATTTCATCACTGCACCTCCATGCACTTTGCCACCAAAATTGACATCTTGTGGTTCGGCTAAAAATCTTAAAGTAATATCGCGTTGTGGTGCATTCATAAATGAGCTCTTTATCGTTAACGAGGTTAAATTTGGGGTATCTTAGGAAGATTGCTCAAAATATAGTGTTAGTGGTTAATTAGCAAATAATATCTTTACACGCTCAATTTAATTTATTAGAATGATAATCGTTATCATTTGCGTTGTTGGGTTGGGAGTGTATGGAAGTTTGGCAATTACTGTTATTAAAGGGCAACGATAGTTTTAACAAACTCGATCTGCCGTTAGCTGAGGAATATTATCACCAAGCGATTGAGTGTTTAGAGCAACAATGGTGTGCTGACATTGAAGATAGTAACCTGCTAATGGCATGGATTAGTGCCTTTCATAACTTGGCGGTTTTGTATGAACAACAGGGGCAGCCTAAAATGGCTTTTCGGTATTTACAAATACCCCATCAACGTATGTATGAGTTATCACAAGAACCTCAAAACAGTGATGACCTCAAGTTTGTTGCACTGCATACCTTAAAATTAACCCTGATGCCTTTACTGGCGTTTAGTAAGAAGTACCCCGCTTGTGATGGTTGTTTGTCATCACTGAAAAAAATGGAAATAGCTGTTAATGCTAATCAACCGATAATACATTAGCTTACATACTACTAAGGATATGATGATGAAAATAATAGTCTTTTTGTTTGCCTTATGGGCACTACTACTGAGTAACCCATTGTTTGCACATCCAGGGCATGATCATAGTGCTTTGGGTTCAGGTTTGGTGCATTTATTATGGTTAGTAGCAATTATTGTTGCTGCCATTGTTGTAGTGTTTAAAGAGATTACTGCTCTAAAAAATTGAGTAGATAATATAGAAAGGAGATAATGATGCTTTACAATATTCTTACCAAATTAGACAAAAGACTTAACTTTGCTACTGTTATGGCACACTGCGACATTCCTTGTAAAATTTATGATCCTATCAGTGCTCAAATTGCTTCATTAACCATCATTCGTATGGTGGATCTACTAAATGAACTGAAAGCTAAGTCATCACTGAGCTTTGATGAACAAGCGCAATTTTTACGACTAGTTAATCAAAAAGAAATACATGGTGTTAAAGTTAAAGAAGAAATAAATATCATATGGGGCGATTACATAAAAGCGCCACAACTTAAGCAATATCCAGAGTTACATGAGTTAGTACACAACATCATGTTAGCAAGTTCAAATGCAAAACAGCATATCAATAGGGATGTTGCGTTGACATTACTACAGCAAGTAAATCGTTTCGCTGAAATATTTTGGGCAACTAAGCAGGTCACTACCTATACTGCTGTGTGTCCTTATCTACCAGCAGAAACCTTGGTTTATCCTAAATTACAGCCTTAGTCGCTTTTGATTGGTGAGAACATTATGTTGGGATTTCATTTTTGTAAAGTAACGGGAGTGAGCATGTCGCCAAGGATACCTGAAAATAGTTATGTTTTTGTTGTACCTTGGCTAAAAATATTTAACTTAAAAGAGGGGAGTTTACTTAAGGTGTTTCACCCGCGCTATGGCTACCTAGTTAAGTCATTAGCGCAAGTAGATAAAAATGGCTTGTTCTGGCTTAAAGGACACCATAAAAACAGTGTACCAATTGAAAAATTAGGTCCTATAGGGAAATCTCAAATACAAGGTAAGATACTGTGGATATTTCCGCCCAATAAGTCTACAACTTGTGACAAAAATGATATTAAGCGAGTACAGTGTAAATAACATTGGTATTGATGGCTGCGGCATCATGGCCGTTGCCATTAATAGCAAAATACTGTTAAAAGAAGCTTATGCCCTTTTTTAGCATTGCAGAAGCTTCCTTATAACCACTTTTGTCTAAATAACCACTAAAGCTGTCTATTAAACCGGGTATTTTTTCACTTGAGATACCTAACTGTTTAAATACCGAATTTAAATAGTCGATACTTTCAGCCTTCTTTCCGGAATCACTAGTACTCGAAAATAAAGAGCTCATTGATGATTTAGCTACTTCAGGGGCTTTGTCTACATAGTTTTGCGCATTAGGTACTGCTTTACTGATTAAGGTAAAGTTTTCTTGAGATAAATTATCTTGTGCTACTTTTAGTAGTGAACCAAAACTTGCAGTTACTGTAGCTTCAGATAAGTCTAACTGCCTAGCGGTATATTCGATCATAGCATTTGTTTTTAATGGTACAACGACATCTTTAGCTATTTTTTGAAGCTGCTTAGTTGACGATTTAGTGAGAGCGCCTAAGTCGATAGCAGCAGCTGAAATTGAGATTAAGCTAGTTAGGATAAATGATACAGATAAGCATATGATTAATAATTTCACGGTTAACTCCAGGGTAAAGTTTTATAATAGTTTACTTTAACATCATTATTGAAATTATTTATAGGGATTACTTATTGAAATATAATCGCGTTGCACAAATAAAAAGGCCTTTCTCAAAAGAGAAAGGCCGGAAATGCTCGCATTATGGTCTTGTTACCAAGCTTCTTATTATTACTTATTAGCTATATTTTTATTATTATTTTTAGTTTTTAGCTATTTTTGTGCTTATTTTTATTTTTGTTGTTATTTTTATTATTGTTTTTCTTTAGCGCATGCATTTTATAGCAAAGCCTTTTTACCATCGCAAGAACTTTAGTAGAGCATAAACTCCACGAGTTTTTTCGTAGTAAACTAGTCTAACAAGTATCTGCTGCTAAGCTATTGATTCAATATTCATTGATAAAAATCAACAACAAATTCACCTTTTAAAAAAAAGTAAAATAAATTGAACTTTAATACTTTTAACAGATTTTATTATTGATTTACTGACATTTAATTATTTCAGGCGTGTTGACTTAGTGCATAGATCAAAAGACTGGTCGATGCTAAACTGCGAAGCATATAAAGCATTGGTGAGATACTTCTAAAGAACTATCCAGCAGAGAGCTAAATTAAATCAGTCATGACAGCATTTTTACAAAGTAGTAACTTTGCAAAGTGGCTACAAAGCAAAAGATAAGAGGAAATATTGGTGACTGAATTAAAAAATGATACCTATTTACGTGCGCTATTAAAGCAACCAGTAGATTACACGCCGGTATGGATGATGCGTCAAGCTGGCCGTTATTTACCCGAATATCGTGCGGTACGTAAAGAAGCTGGTGACTTTATGTCGGTATGTAAAAATGCTGAATTGGCTTGTGAAGTAACCATTCAACCGTTACGTCGTTTTCCTTTAGATGCTGCAATTTTGTTTAGTGATATTTTAACTATTCCAGATGCAATGGGCTTAGGTTTATATTTTGAGACAGGCGAAGGACCAAAATTTCAACGTCCCATTACCTGTAAAGCGGATGTTGATAAAATTGGTATACCTGATCCCGAAGATGAACTAGGTTATGTAATGAATGCCGTGCGTACTATTCGTAAAGAATTAAAAGGCGCAGTACCACTTATTGGCTTTTCGGGTAGTCCATGGACATTAGCAACCTACATGATCGAAGGAGGAAGTTCTAAAGCTTTTACCAAAATAAAAAAGATGATGTTTGCTGAGCCACAAACCTTACATTTATTACTTGATAAGTTAGCTGACTCCGTCATTAGTTATTTGAATGCACAAATTGCTGCAGGCGCACAATCAGTGATGGTATTTGATACTTGGGGCGGCGTATTATCCCCACGTGATTATAATGAGTTTTCATTACAATATATGGCGAAAATCGTTGATGGTTTAACGCGTCATAATGAAGGTCGTAAAGTACCAGTAACCTTATTTACTAAAAATGCTGGCATGTGGTTAGAGTCTATTGCTGCAACAGGTTGTGATGCCGTTGGTTTAGATTGGACCATTGATATTGAAAATGCAAAAGCACGTATTGGTGATAAAGTTGCGCTACAAGGTAATATGGACCCATCCATGTTATATGCTCCATTGCCACGTATTGAACAAGAAGTTTCAAAAATACTGGCAGGTTTTGGTGGAGGCGGTACAGGTCATGTATTTAACTTAGGCCATGGTATTCACCCTGATGTGAACCCAGATCATGCAGGTCATTTCATTGAGTCAGTACATCGTCTCAGTAAGCCTTATCATAAATAAGCTATTTTAGTTATCGCGGGAGTTGAACCCCTCTTTATATTAAGTGCGATGAAGCCGCTGTAAACTAACTTATATTGTGTAAGTTAAGTTCACAGTGGTTTTTTTATGAGATAATTTTAGTCAAATCTATTCGAATTTTTATAATTCTCGTTTGTCTCTTTTAGAACGCCTATTGATGCCACAACCTTGATGATATTAAAGATATTTTTTTATGCTAAAAGCGTCTTGGGTCTCAAATCATCTCAATGTCGACATACTCTGTTACATTCCTATAGTTCTCAACAGCCAAATGTCATAATTTTATTTTTTTTCTATTTATCAATATTTTAATTTATTTTTTAGTGTCTTATTCTCTACTTTCGTCTTAGCGTTCTAATATCAATATTAAACTGTACTTGTGTTTCGGTGTACTAGTGATGTATAACACTAATATCTTTTTGGAATTATTTAAGGAAAAAGACATGACACCGCAATGGGATCCAGAAAAACCGATATACCTACAACTGTATCAGCAAGTCGTCACTCGCATATTAGATGGTTATATCAAGGAAGGTGAAGCTTTACCTTCGGTGAGAAAAGTAGCCGCTAAATACCAGCTTAATCCAATGACTATTTCAAAGGCGTATCAGATGTTACAGGACGAGGCAGTTGTAGAAAAGCAACGTGGTAAGGGCTTGTTTGTTATGCCAGGAGCACAAGTGTTGATGCTAGATAGGGAGCGTGAAAGCTTTTTATCACACCAATGGCCGGCAGTATTAAAGCAAATCGCCCGACTTAAACTTTCACCAGAAAAGTTATTAATCAGCAGTATGGAGAGTAAATTATGAGCTCATTAATTTCAGTAAATAACGTCAGTAAATCCTTTGGTAAAAAAAAGGTACTTTCGTCGGTAAACTTTTCTGTCAATGCAGGACAAATCGTAGGATTAGTAGGGCCTAATGGCGCAGGTAAAACTACCTGCTTACAAGCAATTTTAGGCTTAACAGACTTTGAGGGCGATATCAGTGTTTTAGGCCTTCATCCTAAAAAAGATCGCGTTAGCATGTTAAATGATGTCACCTATATAGCTGACGTTGCTATTTTGCCTAAATGGCTAAAAGTGTCACAAGCATTAACTTATATGCAAGATATTCATAAAAACTTTAATCTTGAAAAAGCTGAAGGCTTCTTAGCAAAGACTAATATAGCGCTTACAGATAAAGTAAAAATATTGTCAAAAGGTATGGTTGCTCAGTTACATTTAGCGCTTATTCTTGCGGTTAATGCGAAAGTACTTGTGTTAGATGAGCCTACATTAGGTTTAGATATTTTAACGCGTCGTCAATTTTATAATCATTTACTTGAAGATTTTTATACAGAAGAAAAATGTATTGTTATCACCACGCACCAAATAGAAGAAATAGAGCACATTCTTACCGATGTCGCATTTATTAAACAAGGTGAGATTGTCTTAGCACAAAGTACCGATGAAATTAGACAACGTTTTAATCTTGTCTCGGTTAGCAATGAGCAGCTTGATAACGCCAAGGCATTAACGCCGTTATTTAAAAATAGCATGATGGGGTTAACCACTATGTTATTTGATAATCAAGATAAAGAAAAACTACAGAGCTTAGGCAAAGTAACAGTACCCAGCTTGGCCGATGTGTTTGTCGGTATCATGAATAAGGAGATGTGCTAATGAATGTTGCTATAATGAAAGCCTCAGTGAAAAAAGAGCTGTGGGAATTTAGTAGTATGTTGACCTGGGTGCCAGTAGCGCTAGCGGGCATTTTCATTTTTATCCCGTTATTAATTTTACTACTTAATGGCGTAGATACCAGTGCGGTACTTGAAGGGCTCAAACACTTGAGTGAAACCCAATACGGCGATGAAGTAGAGAAAGTGTTTTTTGTATCAACTATTGCGTTATTTGTGCCATTTATTGTAGTCGGCTTTATTGTGCAATTATATTACTTTATTACCTGTTTGTATGATGAAAGACGTGATCAATCAGTGATGTTTTGGCGTTCTTTACCTGTGTCAGACACCATTACTATTGCAAGTAAAGCATTAACAGGGGCTGTTGTTATCCCTGCAATTTTCTACTCGGTAGCGACCGCCTTATTCGTTATAGGCTTAGTATTGGCTTTTGTGGCTTGTGTCGTTTTATCGATAGGTTTTGATATTTCTCTGTGGGGCTTATGGTCAGGCACCAAAATGATAAGTGCTTTGGCTTCAATTTGGTTAACCTTATTACCAACAGCGATATGGTTGTTACCACTGTATGCTTGGTTAATGCTGATGTCTATTTACGCAAAGAAAGCACCCTTTTTATGGGCGGTGTTACCTGTCGTTGTGTTGTTAATTGTGGAAGGTATTGTGGTGCATTACTTACACTTATCGCAGCCGTTCTTTGGTCACTTCGTCGTAGACTATTTCGCTATAGCTTCGGAAAATAGTCCGTCGTTTGAAATGGGTAGTGAAAGTGCTTCGATATTTTCACCTGTATTAGCGGTACTCGCTAAGATTGATTATCGTACGGTAATCGTCTCAGCAGTTTTATTATTCGTAACCTATTGGTTTAGAGTGAATAAACAAGAATCGTGAGACTAATAAACTAGGTAGTTAATCCAGTGATTGGTTAGTCAGCTGACTAATTACAAGTTAAGTAAGAATAAAATGCCAATATTAACGTATTGGCATTCTTTATAAGTAGAGAACCTTATTTCTTCCCGAGTTTTTAGCTTGATATAAAGCTTTGTCAGCGCGAGAAAATAAGTCATCAAACGCGACATCACTGCTGAGCAAGCTTGAAACCCCTATACTCACCGACAATGTTATCGCACCTTGCCAGTCCCCGGTAATTATTAACTTACTTTGATTTTCTCTAATACGCTCTGCAAATATCATAGCAGATTGCGATGACGTTTCAGGTAAAAGAATAGAAAACTCTTCACCACCGATACGCGCTAGAATATCCGTTTGTCTCAAATTTTCTTGAAGTTGCTTGGCAACTTTGATTAATACTTGATCACCAGTAGGATGACCATATTGATCATTGATACTTTTGAAGTGATCAATATCAATAGAAATAAGGGTCATAGATAATGAGTAACGCTTTGCGTGTTGATATTCTCTTCCTGCCTGTTTGGTGAAGAAACGTCTATTATATAAATTGGTTAATGGATCAGTATTAGCCCGTTTTTTAAATTCTTCTTTTAAATTGAATAATTCAGTTACGTCAGTTGAGAAGCCAATTAATGCAGGTAATTTATCTGGCTGATTAAAGGGAACTTTCGTACTAATGTAATGACAAGTTTCGCCATCATCATTCTGACTCGTTTCTGCTATGACTTGTTTTTGATTTGTTGAAAAAACCTGTTTGTCGGATTGATAAAAATGCTCTGCAACTTCTTTAGGTAAAACCTCAGTATCTTTTTTACCAATAATATTCTCGGCTTTATTACCAAATAACTTGGCGACACGACTATTTACGTATAAAAAGGTACGTTCGCAATCTTTAACATAAATATGGGCATCGATATTATTTAACATGGTATCAAGTAAATAATTTTGTTCATTGACTTGTTCTTGTAACTTTTTTTCTACGGTTATATCAGTAGATATACCACACATACCATCGACAATACCCTCACTATTATAGAGTGGTTTTTTGACTACTTTATAAATGTGCATTTCATTTTTTGCTTTAATAAAGTTGCTTTCTTCACTTTCGACCCGGATGGCTTGGTTCATGACTAAGTCATCATTTATTTGTAATTGTGTAGAAAGCGCTAAATCAAAAAAATGACTGTCATCAAAACCTATTACCTCAGCTAAGTTTTTTTCAAATAAATTTAAAACAGCTTGGTTAGCATAGGTATAATTACCCAATAAATCTTTGGTATAAATAAAGGAATCTATACTATCTAATACTTGATTTTTTATATTATCAAAAGCGGCTATATTTTTTTCTTTAGTCAAAGTCTTGGCCTAGGGCAAAAGGAATAAAAAATGACCGTCAAGAGAATCTTGGTGGCTGATCAAATAGTAGCACATATAGACGACTGAAAAGTGACCAGTCTTTACTGTTTTGATATTTTTAAGATCTGCTAATAGTTCATGATGACTTTTTATATAATATTTTAGTAGGCTTTATCGATAATTCTATATTACTCTAATATTTTCTGATAAAAAAGTACTTAAAAAAGTACTTAATAAAGTGCTTTTTTTGGATACTTAATTAAACTTTCGAAGGCTATTCATCTTCAACTTCGTACGCACTAAAGTCAGTAATACCTTTTGCTTCTAGCAAGCGTCTAACACTGGCAGGTAACTTTTCATTATTATCTTTTGCTAAATCTTCGTCGTCAGGCAGAGGCTGCCCAGTAAAAGCATGTAAAAATGCTTCACATAACAATTCACTGTTTGTGGCATGGCGAAGATTATTGACTTGACGTCTGGTGCGTTCATCGGTCAGAACTTTTAAGACACGCAAAGGAATAGAAACGGTAATTTTCTTTACTTGCTCGCTCTTTTTACCGTGTTCGGCATAGGGATTTATATACTCGTCATTCCACTGAGCCATGGGTATTCCTCTATTTTGTTATAATACTCAACAAATCAATAAATTAGTCTAGTTGGTATTGGTATTCTATATTGTAATAGTATCGATTTTACCTGTTGCATAAAGCCAGTCAAGTAGAAGTTTAGAAGTCTAAAAATACTTGACCCTATTAATGAAAGTGTTTAGAGTTATAGACGTCCAAACATCTAAACGTAATTTATAATAATTTCACGCAAAAGTGATAACTATTGGGGAACAAATATGTCGATTAATCATAAAAGTAATATTACCACTTCGGCAGTAAGAGCAGGCATTAATAACGATCAGCACCATGGCGCTGTAGTTGCTCCTATTCATTTGTCTAGTACGTATTCATTAAAGGGGTTTAATGAAAAACGTCAATTTGATTATTCTCGAACGGGTAATCCGACGCGAGCAACTTTTGCTGAAGTTATTGCCGATTTAGAGCAAGGTAGCGTTGGTATTGTTACCAGTACAGGCATGGCGGCGGTACATTTACTTTGTCAGTTATTATCGGTTGATGATACTGTTGTTATTCCACATGATTGTTATGGTGGTAGTTTTAGATTATTTACCCATTTAGCTAAACGTGGCCAGTTCAAACTTATTATTGTTGACCAGAATGATCAACAAGCACTGGATAAAGCCCTAGCACACATACCTAAGTTAGTTTTACTTGAGAGCCCAAGCAATCCTTTATTACGTATCGTTGATATTGAAGAAGTAACTAAAGCATGTCATCGAGTGGGTGCCTTAGTGGCAGTAGATAACACCTTCTTATCGCCAGTATTACAGCAGCCCTTAACGCTTGGCGCTGATATAGTTTTTCACTCAACGACTAAATACATTAATGGTCATAGTGATGTGGTTGGCGGTGTTCTAGTCACCAAAACTGCAGAGTTAGGTGCAACACTCGCATGGTGGGCCAACTGTATTGGTATTACAGGTAGTGCATTTGATAGTTTCCTAGCGTTACGTGGTTTAAAAACCTTACCTGTACGAATGAAGCAACATCAAGAAAATGCGTTGCAAGTAGCCAACTTTCTTAAAAATCATGATGCTATTGATGCAATATATTTTCCTGGATTAGCTGAACATAAAGGACACGATATTGCCAAAAAACAGCAATTTGGTTATGGTGCAATGTTAAGCTTCGAAGTTAAGGGGGGCGTTGAAGCAGTTAAAAAATTATTTGATAATCTTGAGCTGTTTACCTTAGCGCAATCATTAGGTGGTGTTGAGAGTTTGATTAGTCACCCATCAACCATGACACATGCGGGTATGGAAATAGCTGATCAGTTAGAAGCGGGGATTACCCAATCCTTAGTGCGTATATCAGTCGGTATTGAAGATATCAAAGATATATTGGCTGATTTAGCGCATGGTTTAGCGCAGAGCCAACAGTAAGTTAAAATGGGTTAATTCTCATCAAGTGAGCAATAACTTAATCCAATTGATATAATAATCTAGCAGCTTAATAGGCACAGAAATGACACAAGAAAATATTGTAGAGCATGAACTTGTCTCTGAAGTAACCACAGAAAATAAACTAGCTAAGCATGCCATTCAAGTACACAAATTTGGTGGTAGTTCATTAGCAACGCCCAAGTGTATTAAACGTGTCCTTGAAATTATCCGCGAAAATTGTCAGCTCAACGATATTGTTGTGGTTTCTGCTAATGGTAAAACTACTGATAGTTTATTTACTATTTATTCTCTGGTTGAAAAAAACATTGCTGAGCAAGCGTTACCAACAAGTAATAATTTAACACAAGCTATTACTGAATTGGCTAAAGAGCAAGCACAGTTAATTACTGAATTATTAAATGACAATAATACCCAGCAATTATTACTTGGGTTGAATAAAGACATTGAGCAATTAACTACTTGGTTAGCCGATGATATTATTCAGCATCGTAATGATATTTTAGCCTTCGGCGAAGTCTGGTCTGCAAGGTTGTTATCAGCGTTACTTAATGAGCAAGTTTGTCCAAGCAACTGCATTGATTCACGCGATTTTTTGGTTATTGATAATGAACAAAGTTGTACTGTAGATACTGCGATTAGTGCTGCGCAATTAAGACAAAGGCGTCAATTTGGTAAATTAGCGGTAATTACTGGTTATATCAGTAAAGATATTCGGGGTAAAAGTTGTACTTTAGGGCGTAATGGCAGTGATTATTCGGCTACCATTATTGCGTCTTTAGTTACTGCAGGTAATGTTACGTTGTGGACCGATGTAGATGGTATTTATAGCGCCGATCCTCGTGTAGTACCAAGTGCTAGAAAATTACATCGTTTACCTAATGGCGTTGCAAAGGAATTAGGTCGTCTAGGTAACCCTGTTTTACATGCTAAAACATTATTACCACTTATTAATTCCTTAAGCGAACATCATACCCATTTACATGTTGCCAGTAGTTTTGATGCACAAGTCATAGGCACTGAAATTGGTAGGTTTGGTCAAATTGCCAAACAAGAGTTATCAGTCACTTACCTTAATGATTTATTGTTAGCGCAATCAGTGAGTTTTATCGGAGAGGGCGCCGCCAAAACTAAAGCAGAGTTTGCTCCTATTTGTATGGATGATCAGCAAGGTTTTATGGTCATTATGCAATCACAACAAAAATCGTTAAGCCAGTGGTTGGCGAGTTATGATGTTCAGATCACTTTTAAACCCGTCGCTATTATTGCAACCGTTGGTCATCGAGTCGCTGAACGTGGTGATATTAGAGCGCGTTTTAAACGTTCATTAAAAACAGCTAAGCCATTAAACTTAGTGGCTAGTGATAATAGTCATAGTGTTATCGCTGTTTTACCTGAGTCTTGTTCGATCGAATTATTAAATACTGTTCATCATGAAATGACCAAAGATACTCGTCATATTGGTTTAGTCGTTGTAGGGATAGGCAATATAGGTAAGCGTTTTTTAGAGTTATTACCAGCACAGCTGAATAAAGTATACGCGTTAGAAAACTTACATTTGGTTGGTTTACTGTCGTCGAAAAAAGCTTTGATCAACAATGATGGTATTGATGTAAATCAAGCAGCATCACTCTTCGCTCAAGACGCGCAAAGTTATGATAGTGAACAGCTTATTACTTGGTTGACTCAGAATCCATACGACGAGTTAATTGTTGTTGATATCACTCCTAGCGAAGATTTTAGCTTATTGTATGAACGTATGTTTTCTTTAGGAATTCATGTCATCGGTGCTAATAAATGGGCTGCTTCAAGTAGTACGGCTCATTATAATACTTTAATAAATACCGCCGATAGTAATAACAGTTTATGGTTAGGTAATACCACTGTAGGTGCCG
This sequence comes from Colwellia sp., assembly GCA_046710905.1. Classification (GTDB taxonomy): domain Bacteria; phylum Pseudomonadota; class Gammaproteobacteria; order Enterobacterales; family Alteromonadaceae; genus Colwellia. Next base: position 56,460 of record JBKEHN010000003.1, on the reverse strand, counting down.
GTTTGCCAATTAATTATGTTATCGACGACTTACTTCTAAGTGGCGACAGTATTAGTGAAATATCGGGTGTATTTTCAGGGACACTTTCTTGGTTGTTTGAAGTTTACGATGGCAGTTCAAAATTTTCAGAGTTGTTATTAAACGCTTTAGCACAAGGTATTACCGAGCCAGACCCTCGAGAAGATTTATCTGGTCGAGACGTACAACGTAAATTATTAATTTTAGCGCGTAAAGCTGGCTTTGAATTAGCGTTAGAAGATATTGATTGTCAAAATTTAGTGCCAGAGGCATTACAGTCATTATCAACTAAGGACTTTTTAGCCAGAGCTAATGAATTAGATGATTACTTTGCTACCGCACTATCTGACGCCAATAATAAAGATAAATGTATTCGCTATGTTGCTCGTTTTCAGCATAATGAAGCGACAGGCGTTAGCGCAAAAGTTAGTTTAGAAGTATTGTTGCAAAGTGATGCTTTTGCCAACTTAACTCCCTGTGACAATATTTTCCAAATTAGTAGCCAATGGTACCAAGATAATCCATTAATCATTAGTGGGCCAGGAGCTGGACGAGATGTTACCGCCGGTGGTTTACATTCCGATCTCGTTAAGGTTTGTCAGCAACTGGCTCACAAACAAAATCAAGTAAAAATAAAAGGTATCAATTAATTCTGCCTCATGATGACGGTGTCAAATTGATGTGTGGTTATACATTTACGATATGTCGACACAGCGAGTTTTTATTACTTTGGTGAACAGTGTTAAAATAATTATTTAATTTGTAGATCAAAGTAATAGCGTCTTGGCTAACTATTGCTTTTAGCTATTATAACTAGCATGATAGCTATTATTTATACATTTTTCGGTACAATGGCTAAAGACTCCCCCCACCAAACACATTACACACGACAAATTCAATATTTGTTAGCAACAGTATATGGAAAAAGTGTTGCTAAAGACTCATTTTTAGATCGCGCCATCAGATATTTTAAACATGAAGAATCTCGTCCTTCAGATGAAAAAAAACCTACGGATGAGTCTCCACTTGATAAAATGCAGCGCATCGAACGCCACTCTCATTTATTGTCGGTTTCGCTAACGATTCTTGAGTTAGCTGAAGGTGAAAATTATGCTGAAAGTAATCGTAAATCAGCGCAATTTCTTGGTACTATTCAGCTTATGAGTCCTACTGAAGGCAAACGAATAGCTAGAAGTAATGAGCAGAATAAACCGATTTATAAAGCGGTGTTATGTTTACGTCTACTTGATCGTTTAATTATAGATGGGCAAGTTGTAGAGCCCTATATAAATAAATTCTTAACGGATGTTACCCCTGAGCAATATCTAGATTTTGCTCATCATAATAGTGATGGGTATCAACGTTTCGTTGAGCAAGTAAAAGTACCACTTATCATGGCAGCATTAGTACAAGATGTTGGTAATTACCATCCTAAAGCTCAAGCCGTGCTTTATGGCGGTGATAGCCAGTTAGACCCTTTTCGGACGTTAACCGTTGAGGAGCGAAAAGAGTTATTACAAATTAATTATCGTGAAACCCTAAAATACCTTATTGAGGGTATTGGCGTGCCAGCCTTTGTTGGCAATACTAAAAACCAGCGTAATAAGTTCCTCAAGGATGAGCAAGCTAAACTATTTTTTATCAAACAGTTACTTAAAACAAGTATTAACCCTAAAAATAGTATTGGTAACGTATTAAAAGTTCCACAAATTTATACTTCAATTATCTTGTCAACCAAAGTAAGTTATAATTACAAGTTATTGCCTCAAGTCTTTCAGGTACTAAATAAAAATGCAGAGCTTGGTGCTTGCGCACAAAGTGTCGTAGATGCTTTGTACACTATTACCGGAATGTTCCCACAAGGTTTTGGTATTGTTTATATGCCATCAGGGGAGATTGGCGAGCAAGGCGATTTGTATGAATATGCGATTGTAAATAGTTTGTATCCAGAAAAAGCTGACCAACCTATATGCCGAGTGACTACCCGACAATTAATTTTTATTAGCTATGGACAAAATTTAATTATCCAAAACAATAGTAATCTTTACTTCACTCAAACAGCAAAGAAATTAGCTACCTTAACTAAAGAACGTTTGAACGAAATATTAGAGTTGTTAAGTTCAAATTTTCATGAACGAAAGAAATTAGATTTACTCCCTCGCTGCTGGTATGCCAATGAGTTTTTTTCTATTAAAATAAATCAGAACCTTTGGAATAAAGTTGATTCATAATATTATTTAATCGCTGTGTCAGTAAAGATGTTTTTATTTGGGCTGTAGATAACTTAAAAGCCTATATACAGGTCATACGTAGTTAAAATAATTATAAGCAATAATACTGGATCATTCTGGTGAGCAGTTTTTTGGTTTTATCTATTTCGCTATGTGCCAAAAATTCATTAGGTTGGTGAGCTTGCTCAATAGAACCAGGGCCTAGCACTATGGTTTGACAACCTAGCTGTTGGATATAGGGTGCTTCAGTAGCGTAATTGACCGCACAACAACTATGACCACTGATTTCTTCTGCAATATTAATAAGCGTACTTGGTTTCTTTTGCTCAAAACTTGGTGAACTTGGATGTAACTCTGCGAAGGTAATTCTACCAGGATAAAGTTCGGCTAAAGGCTTTAGGGCTTCACTTAACCAACTAATCAATTCATCATCACTCATGCCTGGCAGTGAACGTAAATCAATATCTAAATTACAATGACCACAAATTCTGTTGGCATTATCTCCTCCAGAGATAGCGCCTAAGTTTAGAGTAGGAGCAGGAACATCAAACGCTTTATTTTCGTAATTAAGCTGAAATCTTTCTTTTAGTTCAATTAAATGACTAATGACTTTATGCATAATTTCTATAGCATTAATGCCAAGATTTGGCTTGCTTGAATGGCCTGATTTACCTTCAACACTAATACGGTGTGACATATGGCCTTTATGCATAACTACAGGCACTAAATTGGTTGGTTCACCAATAATGGCCACATCAGGTTTTATCGCTTGGCTTTTGGCAAAAAAGCGTGCACCAGCCATCGTTGTTTCTTCATCAGCGGTTGCAAGAATGTATAGCGGTTTTTGCAGCTGAGTAGCGGGTAAGTTTTTACAAACCTGTAAAATAAAAGCGAAAAAACCTTTCATATCACACGTCCCTAAACCAAAAAATTTATCTTCTTGATTAAGGACTTTATGCGGGTCTGATTGCCAACGGTTTTCATCAAAGGGAACCGTATCACTGTGACCTGCTAATAACAAACCACCTTCACCAGTACCTAACTTGGCAAGTAGGTTAAATTTATTACTGGTATCAGGTACTGCTTGAATTTCAATGTTAAAACCGAGTTGCTCAAACCAAGTAGCTAATAGTTGGATCACTTCTTTATTTCCTTGGTCCCAACTTGGTTGTGTTGAGCTTATCGAAGAGCAAGCGATTAACTGGCTTAAGCTTTGACTAAAATCAGGCAGTTGTATCATATAGAACCTATAAATTATGGAATAAATACTTAAATAATTATGCCATTATGTTGCATAACTACCCATGCGGTGTTAGTTTAGATTTATAGTGTAAATAACCTGCTTTAATAAGGCTAGATCAAAAATGACAAAGGCTATACCCGATTCGAATAACAGTATGCAAAAAGTGGCAGTTATTGGTGCCAGTGGCTATGCAGGAGCAGAGCTTGTCGGCTTATTATGCCAACATAGTCATGTACAAATTTGTCATTTAGTTGTTTCTGAGAATAGTAGTTCAGAAGGTAAGCTATTCAGTGAATTACATGGGAGATTTCAAAGCCTCTGTGACTTACCGTTAAAGGCATTTTCATCTCGATGGTTTGCTCAATATGCCACAGAATTAGACGTGGTTTTTTTTGCTACACCCCATGAATTCAGCGCTGACTGGGCTCAAGCGTTTGTCGATGCTGGCGTTAAAGTTTTTGATCTTTCTGGTGGATTTAGATTAAAAGATGCCAAAGATTATCCTAAATACTATGGTTTTGAACATGCTAATGTCGATGCATTAGCTGTAGCGAAATATGGCTTAGCTGAATGGCAGCAAGATGATATTGCGAGGACAAATTTGGTTGCTGTGCCGGGGTGTTATCCAACAGCAAGTTTACTTTGTTTGAAACCACTTACCAGTAACAATTTAGCCATAGAAAACTCGCTGGTTGTAGTTAATGGCATAAGCGGAGTAAGTGGAGCAGGTAGAAACGCCTCATTAGCGACTAACTTTAATGAAGTCAGTTTAAAAGCTTATAACGTATTACAACATAGACATCAGCCAGAAATTTCGCAAGAAGCGGCTATAGACGTTATATTTATTCCGCATTTAGCACCTTATAAAAGAGGTCTTTTAGTCACAATAACCTTGCAACTGCATGCAGGGGTTACTAATACTCAGGTTAAGCAAGCTTTTGAGCAGGCATATAGTGATAAACCTTTAATAAGATTAGTCGCTAATTGGCCAGAAATTGGCAATGTAGCTTATACACCGTTTGCTGATGTGTACTGGCAGTTTGACCAAGAAAAGCAGGTTGTGGTAATAAGTTGTGCCATTGATAACTTACTTAAAGGCGCGGCTTCACAAGCAATACAATGTTTTAATATTTCACTTGGCTTGGCTAGTGAATTCTCGTTAATTAAAAGATAGAAGATTAGTAATAAGACCAAGTTAAGGAAAGATAATGAACAGCCCGTCACTTAAGTTAGAAGCTAAGCCAAAAGCCCAATCAAAAATTACATCAGTACTAAAACCACTAGTCATTAAAATTGGTGGTGCCATTCTTGAAAAAGAATCAGCACTGAATGCTTTATTTAGCGTGATTTCACAGCTGAAAAATAAGCAAGTGGTTTTGGTTCATGGTGGTGGTTGCGTCGTTGATGAAATGTTGGCGCAAGCCGGTTTTACTACCGAAAAAAAACACGGTTTACGGGTAACGCCAAAAGCGCAAATTGCCTTAATAAGTGGTGCTCTTGCCGGTACAGTAAATAAAGCTATTGTTGCTACGGCTAACAGTATGGATTTAGCCGCGGTAGGCTTATCGTTAAATGATGGCGATATGATCAGCTGTGTACTATCCCTTCAAAATTTAGGTCAGGTAGGCGTACCACAAACGAATAACAGTAAATTACTAGATTGTTTACTGAAGGCAAATTTTTTACCAGTCATCTCTTCAATTGGTGCACTTGATAATGGTGATTTAGTTAATGTAAATGCCGATGATGCTGCCGTTGCTATTTGCCAGTTACTCAATGCTGAACTTTTATTACTCACCGATGTTAATGGTGTTAAAGGTGCTGATGGTCAGTATTTATCGACACTTAATGCCGAACAAGCTCAAAAGCTAATTAAGCAGGGCGTTATTGCTGGCGGTATGACAGCTAAAGTTAATGCTGCTTTACATGCAGCTCAACAGTTACGACGAAGTATCGCGGTTGCCAGTTGGCAATCGCCAGAGCAAATTACCCGATTACTTGATGGTTACGGTGTTGGCACACAAATTCAGCCAAACTAGCGTTAAGTAACGTTATCATCAAAAGCTTTAAAGAAATATTGAGAGAAAATACTATGTCGACAAATACCGCATTACAACAATTCAACAACTTTTTGGCTGATGATCAGTTAAATAAAACCGAATTATTAGCATTAATTGAGTTAGCGATTAACATTAAGAAAAATCCTGCGGACTATAACCAAGTATTAGCCGGTAAGTCAGTAGCAATGATCTTTGAAAAACCATCCTTAAGAACACATGTCAGTTTTGATATGGGTATAAATAAGTTAGGTGGTCATGCATTATATTTAGGTCAACAAAATGGTAAGTTAGGTGAGCGTGAGCGTGTTAGCGATTACGCAAAAAACTTATCTTGCTTTGCTGATGTTATTGTTGCGAGAGTATTTAGCCATAAATCTATTCAAGGGTTAGCTGAACACGCAAGTATTCCTGTTATTAATGCGTTATGTGATGTCTATCATCCTTGTCAGTCATTGGCTGATTTTGTTACATTATCAGAGAGCTACCCCGATCTAAGCCAAGTAAAATTAGCTTATGTGGGAGATGGTAATAATGTGTCGAACTCATTAATGATTATGGCGGCAACGTTAGGGGTAGATTTTACCTTAGTATCTCCGCAAGGGCATGAAGCACAAGCAGATATCGTTGGCATAACTAAAAAACTTGCACAGGCATCAGGCAGTAAGCTAATACTTACCAATGATATCGACGCCATTGGTAAACAAGATGTCATTTATACCGATACTTGGATTTCTATGGGTGATGAAGATTCAACTAAGAAAGCTGAAATTTTAGCTAAGTTTATACCTTATCAAGTAAATCATGAGCTGATGGTAAAAGCGCAAGCGAGCATGGTATTACACTGTCAACCAGCACATTTGGAAGAAGAAATAACGACGGAACTCTTTGATAGTCAATTATCTAAAGTATTCCAACAAGCTGAAAATAGAATGTGGGCACAAAATGCCGTACTTGTTGCATTATTTACTAATTAATCATAGTGCTAATTATTTGATGTAATAGCGGGGTCAAAAGTACTCACATATAAAGTATGCCCCGTACTTTTTTCTTACACTAGTATCGAATAGTATAACGAATATTGATAAATTAGAGCGAGTTTAAACGAATTAGCTAAGACATTTATTAGCAGTAAAAACCAAATAACTTAGGCTAAGTTAGTAATAATACTAACTAGCCATATCCAAAAAATTAAGAGAGAAGAAAATGACTTTAACGAAGAAAAAAATCAAAAAAGTAGTATTAGCATACTCAGGTGGATTAGATACTTCAGCGATCATTCCATGGTTAAAAGAAAACTACGACGGCTGTGAAGTCATCGCATTTTGTGCTGATGTTGGTCAAGGTGATGAAGAGCTTGAAGGTGTTAAAGAAAAAGCCATTGCTTCTGGTGCATCTGAATGTTACGTAGTTGATCTTAAAGAAGAATACGTAAAGGAATATATTTATCCAATTCTAAAAACGGGTTCTGTCTATGAAGGTCAATATTTATTAGGTACGTCAATGGCGCGACCTATTATTGCTAAAGCACATATCGAAATTGCCCTTAAAGTTGGCGCTGATGCTGTTTGTCATGGTTGTACCGGTAAAGGTAATGACCAAGTACGTTTTGAAGCTTGTTTTGCAGCCTTAGCGCCAGAACTTACAGTTATTGCGCCATGGCGTGAGTGGGACATGGTTTCTCGTGAAGACTTACTTGATTACTTAGCGGAACGTGATATTCCTTGTGCTGCTTCGTTAACTAAAATCTATAGTCGTGATGCTAATGCTTGGCATATTTCTCATGAAGGTGGTGAGTTAGAAGACCCATGGTGTGAGCCATCAAAAGAAGTGTGGACCATGACGGTTGATCCTATGGATGCGCCAGAGGTACCTGAAAAAGTACAATTAAGTTTTGCTGAAGGCGAGTTAGTTGCTATTGACGGCAAAGACTTCTCTCAAAAGGGTGCCGGTGCTTATGCAGCGCTAATGTACTTAAACGAGAAAGGTGCTGCACACGGTGTTGGTAGAATAGATATTGTTGAAAACCGTTTAGTCGGTATGAAGTCTCGTGGTTGTTATGAAACACCTGGTGGCACTATTTTAATGGCTGCTTATAAAGGTTTAGAAACACTTATTCTAGACAAAGAGTCACTTAAATACCGTGAATCGGTAGGCCTTGAATTCTCTCATGTTATTTATGATGGACGTTGGTTTACACCACTTGCCAAAGCACAACTAGCCTCAGCTGCTTCGTTTGCTGAAAAGCTTACCGGTGATGTGGTTGTTAAGTTGTACAAAGGCATGGCGCAAGTTATTCAACGTCGTTCGCCAAATAGTTTGTATTCAGAAGCATTTGCAACGTTTGGTGCTGATGATGTTTACGACCAAAAACATGCTGAAGGCTTTATCCGTTTATTCAGTTTATCAAGTAGAATTACTGCGCTTTCTCAAAATGGCTCACTAAATGACTCTTTAAAAGACAAGGCAGAATAACCATGGCTTTATGGGGCGGAAGATTTAAAGAAAAGGCGAGCTTACAATTTAAGAAATTCAATGACTCGCTACCGGTCGATTACCGTATGGCTGTGCAAGATATTGTTGGCTCAATTGCTTGGGCACAGTCTATTCATGAAGTTGGTGTAATAAACGATGATGAATTGCTTCGTTTAACGGCAGCTCTGCAAGAATTAAAAGCCTCGGTAGAAGAAAACCCTAAGCAAATTTTGTTATCTGATGCGGAAGATATTCATAGCTGGGTCGAAATTCAATTAATTGAAAAAACTGGTGATTTAGGTAAGAAACTCCATACGGGCCGAAGTCGAAATGACCAAGTAGCCACCGATTTAAAACTTTGGTGTAAAGAAACGGGTGGCGAATTATTATTTGCCCTAGTGAACTTACAACAAGCGATGATGAACTTAGCTGAACGTGAGAAAGATACGGTATTACCAGGTTATACCCACTTACAACGAGCACAACCGATAACTTTTGGTCATTGGTGTTTAGCGTATGTTGAAATGTTTAACCGTGATATTGGACGTTTAAAAGATGCACTTTATCGTTTAGATGTTTCACCACTTGGCTCTGGTGCCTTAGCAGGTACCGCGTACCCAATTGATAGAAATGCCTTGGCTAACCGTTTAGGTTTTAGAACGGCGACCATGAACAGTCTTGATGCTGTTTCTGATAGAGATCATGTTATTGAATTGTTGGCCTCAGCCAGTATTTCAATGATGCATTTATCGCGTTTTGCAGAAGATTTAATTTTCTACAACTCTGGCGAAGCAGGTTTTGTGGAAATGAGTGACTTAGTGAGCTCTGGTTCATCATTGATGCCACAGAAGAAAAATCCTGATGCCTGTGAATTAATCCGTGGTAAATCGGGCCGTGTTTTTGGTGCTTTAACAGGTATGTTAACCACAATGAAAGCGTTGGCGCTGGCCTATAATAAAGACATGCAAGAAGATAAAGAAGGTTTGTTTGACGCTCTTGATACTTGGCAAGAATGTATGGAAATGGCAGTATTAGTCGCGGATGGTTTAAAAGTTAACCGTTCACGTACCCTTGCCGCCGCACAACAAGGTTATGCTAACGCAACTGAACTGGCCGACTATTTAGTGGGTAAAGATATTCCGTTCCGTGAAGCACATCATATTGTCGGTGAAGTGGTGTTAGCTGCTATCGACAAAGGTTTACCGTTAGAAGATTTGACCATAAGCCAACTGCAAGAGTTTAGCGATAAAATTGAGCAAGATGTCTATCAACATCTATCAATTGAATCGACGCTTAATAAACGTGAAGCGCTTGGTGGTACTTCGCGTTCACAAGTTAAAAAAGCGCTGGCAACTACCCAGTCTGGTAATGAAGCTATTTTAAATGAGCAAGTTGTTGGTGCGCCAGGCAAACAGAGAATTCAAGTAGCACTTAAGCAGGTTAAGCAACGTTTAAATGCTCAACGTGCCGCTGCTATGTCAGTGCGTCGAGCGAGAATGTCCGATGTTGATAGTATTTTTGAATTGACAACTTTTTGGGCTGATAAAGGTGAGATCCTGCCACGTACTCGTGACAATATAATTCACGATATCCAGAATTTCGTAGTGGCTGAGCTTGATGGTAACGTTGTTGGCACCGCATCGCTTTATATATACCAAACAGGTTTAGCGGAAATACGCTCAGTTGTGGTAGAAGATAGTGCGCAAAAGCAAGGCCAAGGTGAAGCACTAGTTCAGTATTTATTAGAGTTTGCTCATCAAATGGAATTAGAACAAATAATTGTTCTTACTTATATTCCACAGTACTTTGAACAACTTGGTTTTAACTTAATTGATAAGAACTCACTTGCCGAAAATATTATTGAAGATAGCGAACCAAGCCCACATAAAGATGCCGCTGATGAAGTCGCAATGGAATATACACTCAGTCAGCCTCAACAGGCATAATTTCAGTGGTAATTAACAATGATTTAGGCGAGGTATTTATTTTAGTAAAAATGATTTAGTCGAGGCATTCATTTTAGTGAATGGTTATTCCATTATTAAAGTTAATAACGATGAATAAATTATTTTTAAACCTATCACAAGCCCTAAAAATATATTGTGAGATTGATTGACTATATTGTGGGTCAAAGTATATAAGTAGTTATAATTTAAAGAATGGAAAAGATGAATAATAGCGAGCAGAATTACGTAAAATGGTTTAGAAATGCAGCACCTTATATTAATGCGCATCGTGGCAAAACTGTGGTACTTATGTTTGGTGGTGAAGCAGTTACTCACCCAAATTTTTCTACTATTATTCATGATATTTCACTATTGCGTAGTTTAGGGGTGAAATTAGTGGTGGTGCATGGCGCACGACCACAAATTGAAGACCGTATACAGCAAAGAGATCTTGAAGAAAACGTAGTCAACAATATCCGCGTAACTGACGCACAAACGTTAGTTGCGGTAAAAGATGCTACCGGATCGTTACGTCTTCATATTGAAGCATTACTGTCTACTGGTTTAGTTAACTCACCCATGCACGGCTCACAAATTCGTGTAAGTACCGGTAACTTTGTTATTGCCAAACCTATGGGTGTGCGCAATGGTATTGATTATAAGTACACAGGTAGTGTAAGAAGAATAGACTCAGACGGCATTAATATGCAGCTCGATTATGGTTCTATTGTTTTACTCTCGCCAATTGGTTATTCACCTACAGGTGAAGTTTTTAACCTCGCCTTGGAAGATGTTGCCACACAAACAGCTATTTCGTTAAAAGCAGATAAGCTTATTGCTTTTACCGAAGACGAAGGTCTTATTGATAAGTCTGGTGAGTTAATTCGTAGCTGTAGTGTACGTACAGTAAAAAATTTACTTGATGACAATGATTGTCATGTTCGTCAGTTATTACTTCGCTCTATTATTCAAAGTGGTGAAAATGGTGTTGAGCGTTGTCATTGTGTGAGCTACCAAAGTGATAGTGCGTTGCTACAAGAGTTGTTTACCCGTGATGGTGCTGGCACCTTGATTGCCAAAGACCATAAAGAACTAATTGCTACCGCTACTATCGATGATGTTGCCGGAATATTAGAGTTGATACAGCCATTAGAGGAGGAGGGGATTTTAGTTAAACGCTCTCGTGAACTACTCGAGATGGAAATAGAATGTTTTACTGTGCTTAAAAAAGAAGACGTAATCATCGCTTGTGCTGCTTTATATCCCTACTCAGAAGCAAGCTCAGGTGAAGTTGCTTGTGTAGTTATTGACCCAGACTATCGGAAAGGTAATCGAGGTGAAAGAATTATCAATGCGTTAGAGCTTAGTGCTAAAAAGAAAGGCTTAACATCCTTATTCTTATTAACAACGGTGAGTGGTCATTGGTTTAGAGAGCAAGGTTTTATTGAAACATCGCTGGAACGATTACCAGAAGGCAAAAAGAAGATGTATAACTTTCAGCGTAACTCGAAAGTTTTTATCAAAGATATATAAGACATAATTAATACTACTTTATTTTAATTATTGCTAAGTAGAAGTATTAGTCACTAATTAAATACAGTGTTAAAGCCGTCAGCGTAAAGTTGACGGCTTTTTTATTATTAAGAAATTATTAAAACAGCTCTGTTTCCTCTTCTTTTCCCCCTGATAATATTTTACTACTGTTATCTTCAACAACATATTCAGTTGGGACATTACCAAGACGGAAGTATTCAAACTGACTAGTTTTATCAGTCTTCGTTGTTAACTTTCCAGTGGCTTTGTCAATACGCACGGAAACAATATCAACGGGAGGCTGGAAACCTTCATCTTTTAGCTCTGCGAGGGCAACTCGCATAAAGTCAATCCATGCAGGTTGGGCTGATTTGGCACCAAACTCCTTACCCGTTGTTTGATTCTTACCTAAATTATTATTATAAACTGATTGGCCTAAAATATGACTAGGATCATCAAAGCCTATCCATGAGGTAGTTATTATACGTCGACTAAAGCCTGAAAACCAAGCGTCCTTAGCTTCGTTGGTTGTCCCTGTTTTACCTGCAATATCACGTCGTTTTAGTGTTCTCGCTCGAAATCCAGTACCCTGCCAAACATGTTTACTATTCCAATCGGCCTCCCAAATTGCACTATTAAGTGCCTGAGTGATTAAAAAAGCATTTTGTGGACTAATGATACGCATTGCTTGTTTTATGGCTATAACTGCATCTGTGTTTGGAATAAGTAATTCTGTATTATTATTTTGTATGTCATCATTTAAAGTATCAGCAGTTAAAATATTATCAGTATTAAATGATGATAGTAGTTGTTCTGCTTCATTAAATTCACTTATTTCAACACAAGGGTCACAAGCTAAGGCAGGATTGGCTTGATAAATAATATCCCCATCACTGTTTTCTATCCGCTCAATTAAATAGGGTTCAATTAAAAATCCACCATTAGCAAAAGCAGCAAAGCCTGTTGCTACTTCTAAGGGGGTTAAAGATGCTGATCCAAGTGCTAACGTTTGATTACGCGGTAAATCACTGGCATTAAAACCAAAAGCAGTTAAATGCTTTATAGCATTGGTAACGCCAATACTTTTTAATAGCCGTACAGCGATGACATTTTTTGATTGTGCTAGCGCTAATCTAACTCTCAACAGACCCACATAAGTTTCAGGTGAGTTTCTTGGACGCCAAACAACACCTGAACTTTTATCTAATTGATTTATCGGCGCATCGTTGACTAGGGAGGCGAGGGTGAAACCATGCTCCAGCGCAGCAGAATAAATAAAAGGTTTAATATTCGAGCCGACTTGTCGTTTAGCTTGAGTAACTCGATTAAATTGACTTTGTTTAAAACTAAAGCCGCCAACCGCTGCTTTAATAGCACCATCATCTGGAGATAAGGATACGATAGCAGCACTTGCTGTTGGCAGTTGCCCAAGGCGATAATTACCATCAGGCATTTTACTGACTAAAATAACATCACCAAATTTAAGGATATCTTTTGCAAGTTTAGGTGGTATACCTTGTTTTTTATCATTGATGTAAGAGCGAGCCCAAGCTAGACCTTGCCAATGAATAGTCGCTGTTTGTGTATTACTCAATTGGATACTGACCGATTTTTCTTCAATAGCAATAACGACAGCGGGAACTAGCATTTGATAATAGCTTGCTTGTGAAAGTGCTTTAATGATTTCAACTTGCGTTAGGGAATGGATTTGGTTATCTACCAATATATTTTTGGATGATACTCGCACCGGTCTAAGTGAAGTCAGAGGACCACGATAACCGTGACGTTGATCGTAACTCAACAAGTTATTTATCAGTGCTTGCTCTGCTGCTGTCTGCAGTTTTGCTGTTACTGTGGTAAATACTTTGTAGCCCTCGGTGTAGGCTTTTTCTTTTCCATAACGTTTAAGTATTTCATTATGTGCCATTTCAGCAACGTAGGGAGCATTCAATTCAATTTCTGCACCATGTTTTTTACCTGTGATAGGTGCATTTTTGGCGGTCTGATACTGCAGTTCAGAGATGTAGCCACTAATTAGCATACGTTGTAGGACTACAGCTCGACGAGCTTGAGCACGTTCAGGGGAACGGATAGGATTAAGCGTTGAAGGGGCTTTCGGTAAGCCAGCTAAAACAGCAATCTGAGCAAGGCTAAGCTCATGAATTTCTTTACCATAATAAACTTGGGCGGCAGCGCCAAAGCCAAATGACCTATGACCGAGCTCAATTTTATTAATGTATAGCATCAATATCTCATCTTTACTCAATAAGCTTTCAATATGAAATGATAAGAATATTTCTCTAATCTTTCGCGTGTAAGTTACTTCACGAGTAAGAAAAAAGTTACGTGCTACTTGCATAGTAATAGTACTTGCACCCCCTTTATCCTGGCCCATTAACTTACCAAGTACTGCACGGCCCATACCGATTGGATCTACACCAAAATGCATATAAAAACGATCATCTTCAGTGGCGAGTAGTGCATCGATAAGTTGTTGAGGTACTTGTTCTAATGTAAGAGGTATTCTCTTTTTTTCACCAAATTGTGAAATTAGTAATCCGTCTCGGCTATAAATTTGTAATGGTGTTTGCCAGTGCAAGTCTTTTAAGGATTCAACACTAGGTAACTCGGAACGCATTGATAGATATAAGCTATAAATGCTAATTGAAGTCAAAATAAACAGTATCAGACTGACTTTTATTAAATATTTGATTGAAAACACAGTAAAAGACCAATAAGTGGATTAAAATGTAAGATATTACTAGTATATCGTGTAAAAGCATGTGATAAATGTATTTATGCGTATTTTGCGTCTAAAATAATTAGAAAAATAAAATTGTAGGTCTTTATGCTAGGCAAACTATGGAAAAAGAAAAATTCAATGATGGTGGGAATTGATATTGGTTCCCACTCTGCCAAAGCGGTATTGTTGAGTCAGGGAGATGAGGGTTTTATTATAGAGAATTTTGCTATTGAACCTATGCCAAGAGGATCAGTTGTAGATCGTGAAATTCAAGATATTGAAGCTGTTGGTGTAGTCATTGCCAAAATACGAAAGAAAATATCAGCTAATGCTACCGAAGCTGCCGCTGCAGTGTCTGGACAAACCGTTATCACTAAAGTGATTTATATGGATGTTGCTTTGACAGAAGATGAGCTTACTAGCCAAATAGAAATCCAAGCAGATAGCCTCATTCCATTTCCCCTCGATGAAGTTAGTTTAGACTTTGAAACTCTGGATGTTAACGAGTCTGATCCCAGTAAAGTAAATGTATTGCTTAGTGCAGCTCGGACTGAATCTATAGAAGCTCGTGTTGCAGCGCTAGAGGCTGGCGACTTTCATGCAAAAGTAATTGATGTTGAATCTTATGCTGTTGGTCGAGCTTATGATTTATGTCTAACACAACTGCCAGATGACGCGAAAGATAAAATTGTAGCAATTGTTGATATTGGTTCAACAGTAACACTTTTTTCAGCTACCAATGCCGGTAAGCATATTTATAGCCGAGATCAAATGTTTGGAGGAGAGCAATACACTCGCTCTATTGTATCTTATTATAATAAATCCTTTGACCAAGCAGAAGAAGCAAAAATTAGTAACGACTTACCACCTAATTATACCTTTGAAGTATTAGCTCCCTTTCATACTGTTTTAATGCAACAAATACGTCGCGCGATTCAAATGTTTTTGACTACAAGCGGTCAGAAAAAAGTTGATTATTTATTGATCTCTGGCGGTACCGCGGCATTAGAAGGCATCGAAAGCTTACTTACTGAAGAGTTAGGTATACATACAGTTATTGCTAATCCATTCAATGCTATGTCTTATGGAAGTTCAATTGAACAAGATGAGCTTGTTAATGTTGCACCTCAGTTAATGGTGGCAACAGGTTTAGCTTTAAGGAGCTTTGCGCCATGGCACATATAAACCTACTCCCTTGGCGCGAAGCAGCATTAAAGGCGGAGCAAAAAGAATATTTGAGTATTTTAGCCGCAGTTGCTTTGTTTACTTTGGCACTGGTTCTATCCACTAACTTTTATTATCAAGCACGTATTGATGGACAGAATAGTAAAAATCAATACTTAAAAAACGCAATTTCACAACTTGATGCTCAAATTTCTGAAATTGAGACGTTAAATGATAAAAAGGCAGCATTACAAAAAAGAATTAATGTTGTTGAACAATTGCAACGTAGTCGAAATGTAGGCACTCAGGTACTTGACGAAATAGCTAAAATTATTCCTAATGGTATTTATATTATCGAGCTTGAAAAACAAGGTAATACCTTACAGGTTATCGGTAAAAGTGAATCAAATAATCATTTAGCTAACATGATTCGAGCGGTTAAACTATCTGATTTATTTATTGATGCTACTCCGGAATCTATAACAGCTGATGACGGTTCTCCTAAACTACTCAGTAGCTTCAAAATGAAAGTTAAAATTAAAGGTCTAGTCAATGATACTAAGAAAGGGGGCAAATAATGAAGTTTGATGCATCCCAGTTTGACAACCTTGAACTAGATAATATAGGACAGTGGCCCGCAGCAGCAAAATTACTATTAGCTGTTTTTCTAGCAGTAACCGTCTCATTTTTAGGTTATATAGGGCTAATTAGTGATCAAATTAAACAACTTGATCGTGCCTTTACTGAAGAGACAACTTTAAAGGACTCTTATCGTACTAAATATCATATTGCCACTAATTTAGAATTATTTCGAGCCCAAATGGTTGAAGCAGAAGACACCTTTGCTAACCAATTACGTAGTTTACCTAATAGCCATGAGATCCCTGGCCTATTAGATGATATTACTTTTGTGGGGACAACAAGTGGTCTAGATTTTGTAAAGTTAGAATGGCAACCAGAAATTAGTAAAGAAGTTTATATCGAATTGCCAATCGATATTGAAGTCATAGGCCCTTATCATTCATTTGGACAGTTTGTAAGTAAAATTGCAGCCTTGCCAAGGATTGTGACTTTGCATGACTTTAAAATTACTATCTCACAAGGAGATAATGAAACTTTAAGTTTAAAGTTACAGGCTAAAACTTATCGTTATCAAGGGGATGTGTCCAAATGACAACCCATAGTATAATTTATAATTCGTTGAGAGTATTCAGTGTAATAGCGCTAACTTTGGTAGCAGGTTGTTTTAATGATATTACTGAAATAAAGGCTCATATGGCACAGGTAAAAGCAACCACAACCAATTATATCGATCCAATGCCAGAGGTTACTGTTTTTACTCATATAGCCTATTCGGCAGATGAACTACGTAGTCCATTTGTATTACCTAGACCTGAAGCTATTCAGCAAAAAATACAACAAATGGCGGGATGTTTAAGTCCTGATAATAATCGTCGTAAACAACCGTTAGAAAAATATGCTTTAAGTGACTTAACTATGCGCGGCACCCTCGGTGATGCAAATATGCTCTGGGCACTACTGGAAGCCTCAGATTTAAGCCTACATAGAGTTGCTCTAGGAAATTATCTTGGCTTGTATAATGGCCGAATTACACAGGTGAGTGCAAAAACAGTAAAAATAATTGAATTAGCTCCAGATGCTGCAGGATGTTGGATAGAGCGTGAAGCTACATTGAATATAGTGCAATCTGCAGAGTCAAATAAGTAAAGGAATTAATAATGCTATTTAATCAAACGAACAATTATAAAAGCTTTACTGCTATTAAAGAGCTCTGGCTTACCACTGTGTTTTTATTGTCTGCAGTATTGCTGTCATTTACAGTCACAGCGGCTGATGAAAGTGATGGGATAAACAATAATGAATTGGTTGGTATTTCATATAACACCATTCAAAGTGACCAAGTCGTGCTTGCTTTCAGCTTTGCACAAAGTATCAGTAGTCTACCTGCAGTTAAAACATCGATGACACCTGCTTTTGTGGAAGTGACTTTTGACGCAAACGCCTTTGGTAAAGACCAAAAAGAAACGTTAGTTAACCATGCTGGTGTAAAATCAATTAATTTAGATGCTACCACAGGAAAAGTAGTCGCATTAATTAGTTTAGAAAAACTTGCTGTTTTTGATGTTTCTTTAAACAACGATAAAGAATTTTCTATTACATTTAACTATGGAAAATCAGCTGAAATAGTTGAAACGCTTAGTCCCGCAGGAGATAAGTTCATTAACAATATAGAGTCGATAGACTTTAGGCTAAATGCTGAGCATGAAGGACAAATATTAATTTATTTAAAAGATAACATGCTCGCTGCTGATGTTAATGACAAGCTAGGTAAATTAAATATTGAATTTCATAATACAGAAATTTTGGAAGATTTACTTTATAAACTAGATGTAACTGATTTTGGCACACTAGTTACCAGTATTGAGACTTTTAAAGAAGGTCGTAACGCACGTTTAGTTATAGAAGTTGATAGTGACTTTATATTTACCCAAAAACAGGAAGAAAATCTATTTATCTTAACGGTAAAAGAAAAAGTAGTAAAAGAGCCTACCTATATAGGTGAGTCCGATGACTTTAACGGTCGTAGCATATCATTAAGCTTTCAGGATATTCCGGTACGTACCGTTTTACAGATAATTGCTGATTATAATGAATTTAATTTAATTATCAGTGACACAGTGACAGGGAATATCACTCTTCGTCTTGATGGTGTACCTTGGGATCAAGCATTAAGTATTATTTTAAAAGTAAAAGGTTTAGATAAACGCATGCAGGGTAATATTTTAATGGTTGCTCCTGCAGATGAATTAGCTGCTCGTGAGGCACAGACGTTACAGGCTAGACAACAAGTAGAAGAGTTGGCTCCTTTGTATGCTGAATATGTTCAAATTAATTATGCCAAAGCTGCTGAATTTGCAGCGTTAATTAAAAATGAAGATACTAGCATATTATCTTCTCGTGGTAGTGTGTCAGTAGATGAACGCACAAATACTCTATTAATACGTGATACAGCCCGAAGTATTGAAGATATAAAACGTATGGTCACTATTCTTGATGTGGCTATTCGTCAAGTTGTGATCGAAGCGAGAATGGTTACTGTCAAAGATAATATGAATGAAGAGCTTGGTATTCGTTGGGGAGTTACTAATACCGATGGTGAATACGCCACTTCAGGCTCTATCGAGGGGACTAGTACTGCCAATGGGATAAGATCTAATAGTGGTGTTCCATCCATTGGTGATGGTCTAAATGTGAATCTTCCTGTGGCTAATGCTGCAGGAACCATTGCTTTTCAAATTGCTCGGTTAGCTAATGGAACAATTTTAGATCTTGAGCTTTCGGCGTTAGAGAAAGAAAATAAAGGTGAAGTTATTGCTAGCCCACGCATTACAACGTCGAACCAAAAAGAAGCTTACATTGAGCAAGGTGTTGAAATTCCATATCAAGAAGCTGCATCTAGTGGCGCTACAGCGACGCAATTTAAAAAGGCAGTATTGAGTTTAAAAGTGACACCACACATTACCCCAGATGATAAAATAATTCTTGATTTAGTGATTACCCAAGATACAATATCTGACATTACTAGTGGTTTAGCGCCTGCGATTGATACTCAGCGTATTGGTACACAGGTTTTAGTAAATAATGGCGAAACCATAGTTCTAGGTGGTATATATCAGCAAGCTATTATTAGCACAATATCTAAAGTTCCAGTATTAGGTGATATACCGTATTTAGGTTGGTTATTTAGAAGTTCTAGTCAGTTAAATGAGAAAAAAGAGCTGTTAATCTTTGTTACACCAAGAATTGTAACTGAACAGTTTTAAAATATATAGTCAAGAAAATCCATTAAATGTTCTATTATTTTGTCATGTAATGGATTTTTTCTTTCAATAAATGAGTTTTTAACAAAGATAACGCTATTGTCACTTGCAATATATGCCTAACAATTGCGATAATTACGCCCTTGAAATTTTCGAGGGAGACCTCTTTTGCGTCAAAAGTTCTATTTCATTGTATCTCGACTTTTGACTGTTCTGTAAACATAACGAGTATTAAGTAAATCTAATGGCAGAAAAACGTAATATATTCCTTATAGGCCCTATGGGTGCTGGTAAAAGCACTATCGGTAGAGAAATAGCTGACCGATTACATCTTGAGTTTTTTGACTCTGACCAAGAAATAGAGCGTCGCACAGGAGCAGACATTGCTTGGGTTTTTGATCTTGAAGGTGAAGAAGGTTTCCGCAAAAGAGAAGAAACGGTAATTGAAGATTTAAGTGAAAAGCAAGGTATTGTTTTAGCTACTGGTGGTGGTTCAGTAATCAGTACCAACGTTAGAAATCACTTGTCTGCTCGTGGTATTGTTGTCTATCTCGAAACAACGATTGATAAACAAGTCGCTCGTACTCAACGTGACCGTCGACGTCCACTTCTACAAACATCTGAAGAGCCACGCACTGTTTTGGAAAACTTAGCTGTTGAGCGTAATCCGTTTTATGAAGATATTGCTGATATTATTGTACAAACCGATGATCAAAGTGCCAAAGTTGTTGCTCATAAAATTATAGAACGTCTCGACTTCTAATTTAAACTCGTGTTGGAATCTAGTAGAAACTTGTATGGCAATTCTTAATCTTAATTTAGGTACGCGTAGTTATCCTATTTATATTGAACCAGGTCTGATACATAAAACAGCTCTGCTTTCATCACATATTCGTGCCAAGCGTGTATGTATAGTAACAAATAATATTGTAGCCCCTTTATACTTAGATTCACTAAAAGAGAAGTTAATAGCCTTTGACGTAGATGAAATCGTACTTGCCGATGGTGAAGCTGAGAAAAGTATAGCTAATTTTGAAGTCATTATGTCCCACCTGCTTAGAAATGAGCACGGTAGAGATACTACCTTAATTGCCTTAGGTGGTGGTGTTATAGGTGATATAACCGGTTTTGCAGCAGCATGCTATCAACGTGGTATTGATTTCATACAAATTCCAACGACATTACTTTCACAAGTCGATTCATCAGTAGGTGGCAAAACGGCAGTAAATCATCCCTTAGGTAAGAATATGGTAGGTGCTTTTTACCAACCTAAAGCTGTTTTTATTGATATTGATAGCCTTACAACTTTACCTACCCGTGAATTTAATGCTGGAATGGCTGAAGTCATTAAATATGGCATTTTAGGTGATAAGTTATTCTTTGTATGGCTTGAAGATAATATATCAGCGATCAAAGCGGGTAACAAAGTTGTATTAGCGCAGATGATTGAGCGCTGTTGTCAGTGCAAAGCTGATATTGTCGCAAGTGATGAAACTGAAGCAGGTGTCAGAGCACTATTAAATTTAGGTCATACCTTTGGTCACGCTATTGAAGCTGAGCAAGGCTATGGTAAGTGGTTACATGGTGAAGCTGTTGCTACTGGCATGATACTTGCTGCTAAATTAGCAGTAGCAATGAATTTGCTTGAAGTGTCAGAACTTCGACGTATGGAAAAGCTGATAGTAGCATTTGATTTACCTATAACTGCTCCTCAAGGCATGGGTTTCGCTGAATTTATCCGTCATATGCGTCGAGACAAAAAAAATATAGCTGGTAAACTTAGATTTATAATACCAACAGCTATTGGTCAATCTGAAATTCGTGACGATGTCACTCAGAATACGCTTCAAGAAATTCTATAATTACCTTTTCTCGTGGATGAATAACCTACCAGGAAAATTTAAAGCATAGAAAGGATCAAGCATGTCTGTAGCCGCAAACTCTTCTTCGACATACCAAACAACACAAAGACTAACAGAGAGTGACTCAATGTTAGCCGATGGTAATATAACTGTTAGCCTAACTTCACGAATCGATTATAACTTACGATTTACCCAACAAGCTGTATTAGTCGTAGGTAATAATACTGAGCAGTATTCACCATTAGCTAGCCAATATCTTGGTAACCTCTCTGATGTAGAACCTACTGTTGGCAAACTCGCTCATCAAGATAACCACATAAATGTAGCGTTTATTTCGGCCTCTTCAAAATTAAATGATATTCAAATACGATGTCGCTTAATCGAACAGTTATTTGTAAATACCTTATTTGATCCTGAGCAATCTCTTGCCGTAAGTGTTTTGCGATTTGCTAAGCAGCATGGTGAAGCTATTTCTATAGTGATAGACCATGCACATGCTCTTTCATTGCAGGTTAAATATGAATTGTGTCAATTAGTGACTTTAGCTAAAAAAAGTAAGCTCACGATTAACGTAGTACTTTTTGGTTTAACGTCAGCAGCACAACAACTCGCGATTAATAAAAGTTTATTCAAGAATAAAATGGTTATTATTGATGCTGAAAGCAGCAAAGTAATTAGTTTAGATGATAACACAATGATACTTAACAATGAGCAGAGTCCTTTATCGTTTGGGCAAAAGGTAAGTTTTTTCAGCGGTATGATACTTCTTGCTGTTGTGCTGTTCTGGGTCTATTTATTAATAGCGGATGATTTTAATCAGCAGGCTTTTAACAGTAAAGACCAGACTGTTCTGGAAAAGAATAACCAGCATATTGTGTTACCGAGTAAATCAAGCGATGTCCAAAGTAATAAATCAGCAAGACAAATGCAAAAGAAATATAAAACTGGAATAGTGAAAAATTCAGTTAAATTAAATGTATTAGAAATTAGAACCCAAGCAACGAGTGAAGAGATTAATCAGATTTTAATGACAAAATTTTCTGTTGCTGCTATTGAAACATCACCAGCTGAAGCTGGTGATGTTCTGCCAGCATTAGTTATCGTGGATAATAAAATCGATAATAATGTTGTTAGTGCTGCAACTAAAGAACTAGCTGATCACACTGAATCAGTTGAAATTACTACTAACTATTATCAAACGAAAGCTCAAGAATATGACAATGGATATGTAGTGCAAATAGCTGGTTATTCCGAGGTAAAATTATTGAAAAGATTTTTATCACTTTACCCAGAAGAGAATTTTTATAGCTACCAGAGACAGCTAAATGACAAAAGCTTTACGGTAATCACCTCAAAGGTTTATCAAAATAAAGCGATAGCTAAAGCAACAATTCAGCTGTTACCTATACAACTGATCGAGCGCAAACCATGGGTCAAGTCTATTTCGTCCGTTATCAATGAAATTAATACCTTTACACGATAATTCAAGCTACAATCCGCTCCTCATTTATTAAATGAAACTGCGGTTTAAGTCTGCAGCAAGAATAATAAAGATCAAGCATAGTTGATGAAGGCAACTAGCTATTCTTAGTTTTATTAGAATAGCCTTCGACAATTTATTCCTGCCCGGATCAATGCAAAATACATAACTGCTATTATTCTACTAAAAATAACGCCAGCATAAATACAGTATTGGCAATAAGGTCTAGTGTGAATAAAGATACATTACAAACTAATATGCGATCTGCCTTAAAATGGGCGGGTGGAAAGAAACGCGTTATTGGTAATATCTTGAAAGTTTTACCAGTTAAAGGTAAAAAAAGACTAGTTGAACCTTTTGTTGGTGGCGGCTCTGTTTTCTTGAATATAGACTTTGATGAATATCTGTTAATTGATATGAACAAAGATCTTATCTCTCTATTTAATATCATTAAAAATCAATCAACAGAATTTATAACGGATGCTGAAGAATACTTTAATGGTGAGTATAATCATGCTGAAAAGTATTATGCGTTACGTAAGCAGTTTAATGAAACCAGTAATTCGTACCAACGCTCAATACTCTTTTTGTATCTAAATAGGCATGGTTATAATGGTTTATGCCGTTACAACAAAAGTGGTGGTTATAATGTGCCTTTTGGAAGATATAAACACCCATACTTTCCAAGAGCTGAAATAGAGTTTTTTTCTAAAAAAGCACAAAAAGCAACGTTTATTCAAGGTGATTTCGAAACAGCATTTTCTCAACTTAGAAGTGATGATGTTATTTATTGCGATCCACCGTACTCGCCAATCAATAGAACCGCTAATTTTACCGCTTACGCTGGAAACTCGTTTACTGATGCAGATCAGATTAGGTTAGTCGCTTGTGCTGAAAAAGCGAAACGGCAAGGTGTCCCGACTATTATTTCAAATCATCATGTAGACTTTACCCGTGAACTTTATAAAAATGCGGATAAAAGAGAATTTTTTCAAGTACAACGCTCAATTAGTCCAAAAGGAAAAGGACGAGTAAAAGTTAAAGAAGTCTTAGCCCTCTACAAATAACGACTAGATAGACATCTAAATGTAGTATTAAGTTAGCCATTCATTGCGTTATATTTACGTCAGTTAATTGATGGTGCTCATTAGATATGGCTGTTTAGTTGGATAAAGAGACTTAGTAGCGTAATGGTAAAGCTATAGCAGGAAATTTTGATTATAGAAATAAGGTTGGATTTTTAACTTGTATATATAGGGTAACGTTAGCTTGGCATAACCAAACCAACAACCGCTATCAAGCATGCGATAAAAATTAGTACCACTATAATGCCAGCGATAATAAAGTGAGAGAGCTTACCTTGAGAGAAGTCTCGCTTACGATTGCTATTATTTTGTACGCCAAAGAAGGCAGCAGCAACACTTTTAAAAGTATTCACTATGCTGCTTTTAGCGATAAAAGCTAATGTTGAATTAATAACGGCTATAATGAATTAACTCCACTAAATCTAAAAAATGTAAATGTGTTGATTTACTTTCACCAGATAACCAAGATAGCCAGCTATTACTCGACATCTCAGCCGTTTGGCATGGATGATTTATATGGTTCATCGGTAAATTTGATTCAATAACCATACATGAGCTTATCAACTGTGCCTGTATATTTTGCTTATTAGTATGCTCACTAACAACAAATAGACTAACAAGAGTTATGGTAAAAGCAACAGATATTTGCTTCAGTTTTGAAAAAGAAAAGTTCGTCATCATCCGTTTTGACATTTTTATATACTTTAAACTAAAAGAGGTAATTCAGTATAACTGAAGTTCACCCCTTTGTCTTTTACCGTTTATTTAACTTTTTTATAAAAATTAAATTATAAAGAAATGTCTATAGAGTAAGAAACATAGAGCTTCATATCATCACTACTAGCGCCATCATCGTAATCAGTTTTCGAAACGCCAAAAGTAAAATTATCTTTGCTTAACGAAACACCAAAGTCAGTTGAGTCAGTAGAAAAATCACCACTGTAATTACCAAGATGAAAGGCAACTTCAGCATCGTTACCAAGTGTTAAGCTATAATCAGCACTTGCATAAATTGAATCACCAGCATCAAAACCATCAGCAGAAGTTAAAACAGCTAAACCTAAGGTTAAGCCAGTAAAAGTAAAACTACCATATACTTCAGAAAAGTTTACATGTTCATCAGCATCTGGGTAAGCATAATAGATAAAACCGACATCATAAGACATGCTGTCATTAATGTCAGCACCGTAACCACCATAAATGTCTAGTTCGTATGACATACCATCATCCCAGCTAGCATTTGATACCCAAGTACCGGCGTAAAAACCACTGTCTACAGCATAATCAATACCACCAGAAACGGCAGTATCACCACCTGTTTGCTCAAGGCCACGCCATAAATAGTTGCTGGTAGCAGCTACATTTGCTGACAAGCCTTCAGTAGCAAAAGCTTGAAAAGAAATTGCAGAAGTTGCAAGTAATGATGTCATAGCGATAGTTGTTATTGCTTTTTTCATAAAATATCTCGATATTGTTTGTTATTAAAAGTTTCTGATGATTAATTAGCAAGCATGATGCCCAGATCATTAATTATAGGCGTTATTATTTTATATCCAAAAAAATCAATTGTTTAGTCTTACGATTTATTATTACAATCATAACTAATTTTATATTTTGATAATTAGATGGACTATATTGGTGCGACTTTTTAGTAAATGCTCATAAAAAGTGCAATAGCTTGAACTGTTTCAATCGCTTCGAACTCGCATTTTCAACTGGCATGGGTATAATACCTGCATATTTTTCTAGGAAATTAATCCATGTCACCCTTTTTAATTGCTCCCTCTATATTGTCAGCCGACTTTGCTCGTTTAGGTGATGATGTTGCTAATGTCTTAGCAGCAGGTGCTGATGTTGTTCACTTTGATGTAATGGATAATCATTTTGTCCCAAATTTAACATTCGGCCCAATGATTTGTAAGTCATTGCGTGAATACGGCATTACAGCGCCAATTGATGTGCATTTGATGGTTAAAAATGTTGATACACTTATCCCTGGATTTGCTGAAGCAGGAGCTGATATCATTACTTTTCATCCTGAAGCAAGTGATCATATTGATAGAAGTTTACAATTAATTAAAGACCATGGTTGTAAGGCAGGCTTAGTACTAAATCCTGCGACACCTTTGTATTGCTTAGATTTTGTGATGGATAAACTTGATGTAATTTTATTAATGTCAGTTAATCCAGGCTTTGGTGGTCAATCTTTTATTCCAACAACATTAGATAAATTACGCTTAGTAAAAGAAAAAATTAAAAAGAGTGGCTATGACATACGCTTACAAGTTGATGGTGGCGTTAAAGCAAATAATATTGCAGAAATTGCCGAAGCAGGTGCCGATATGTTTGTTGCTGGTTCGGCAATATTTTCTCAAGCTGACTATAAAGTAGCAATCGATGAAATGCGCAGTGAGTTAGCCAAAGTTTCTCAGTAATCATTCAGTTTAAATAAGCAAAGCATTCAGAATTTAAAGG
Organism: Colwellia sp.; assembly: GCA_046710905.1. GTDB lineage: Bacteria > Pseudomonadota > Gammaproteobacteria > Enterobacterales > Alteromonadaceae > Colwellia. The sequence continues at coordinate 30,306 of JBKEHN010000003.1, read as the reverse complement.
CTAAAAAAATGACAAGTAAACCTATTGTATTAAGTGGTTGTCAGCCGTCAGGCGAGTTAACTATTGGTAATTATTTAGGCGCATTAAAGCAATGGGTTAATATGCAGTCAACACATGAGTGTTACTACATGCTTGTTGATCAACATGCGATCACCGTTCGACCAAAAGCGGAAGATTTACGTAACGCAACCTTAGACGGTTTAGCTTTGTACTTAGCCTGTGGTGTTGATCCTGAGCAAAGCACTATCTTTATTCAATCACATGTTCCAGAGCATGCGCAATTGAGCTGGGTACTGAACTGCTACACTCAAATGGGTGAATTAAACCGCATGACGCAATATAAAGATAAGTCACAAAAATCTGAAGCGAATATGAATGCCGGTTTATTTACTTATCCGGTATTGATGGCTGCTGACATTCTCCTTTATGGCGCTGATCGTGTTCCGGTAGGCGATGATCAAAAGCAGCATTTAGAGTTAGCCCGAGACATAGCTACACGGTTTAATAATCTTTATGGTGATATCTTTACTGTGCCTGATCCTTTTATTCCTGAGCATGGCGCCCGTGTAATGAGTTTACTTGAACCCACTAAAAAAATGTCTAAGTCTGATACTAATCCAGGTAACTTCATTGGCTTATTAGAAGATCCTAAAAAAATTGCTAAGAAAATAAAACGCGCAGTAACTGATTCAGATGAGCAAGCCAATATATATTATAGTCTAGAAGAAAAGCCAGGTGTATCAAACTTACTGTCATTATTATCCTGTGCAACAGGCAAGACGATTGCTGACTTAGTACCTGCTTATGAAGATAAAATGTATGGTCATTTAAAGGGAGATGTTGCTGATGCGGTTGTGGCTTTGTTAGAGCCTATTCAAGCTAAGTTTCATCAATACCGTGCAGATGAAGCCTTCTTAGAGCAAGTGATGCGTAATGGCGCTGAGAAAGCTTCTGCCCGTGCTAGTAAAGTACTTACTGCGGTATATGATGCAGTAGGTTTTATTCCTCGCCCATAAATAAAAGAATGTAATGCTAATTTATATAACTTAGCGAGGCATCTAACACGCCACATTAATTTAGTACTGTATCACGAAAAAAGGCTTGTTTTCGAAAGAAAACAAGCCTTTTTTCTTATCGCGATAAAAGCGTTATTTGTTGGATATTTTATATCAATCTTGTTGAGCTGCTTCGTTTGCTTGTTCGAATAAAGCATTACTTTGTTCTATAAAACTATCAACGCTGTTGCTTGGGGCAATCAAATAACTGGGTGCCATGATAGTCGCACTGTATTGTGGATGTCGATTAAACTCTGGTATCTTACTGTATTGTAATAAATAACTACTACCGAATAGCAGGGTGGTAATGCTTAATGCCACCACGATTCTACGTTTCGAACTTACATGAAAGCCAATATAACTATTTAACCAAAATAAGCTAAAAGCTAGGCCAATCGGAACTAGGGTAATAATCAAACCGAGTACTGAATTACTCACTGAGTTAAACGCAATTATTTCTTCTAATAAATCACTAAGCCACATCAGAATAAAAAAGGTGAAACTAATACCAAGCTGCGCCAGTATACGCGGGTCATGGTTGGTGAGATGAGATACTAATGCGACGCCAGCTGGCCATAATGCAAAGAGTAAGCTCATACTAAAGGCGCTAACAAAAAGTTGGCTTATATTTATTTCTGTTAGCTGGTTTAAATAGGCATTATTAGCGGCAATTAGTATAAATAAAGCAATACTAGTAAATACTGCAACAGGGTGTCTAATTAAGTCAATGACAGATTCGAACGGGCTAAAAGCAATTGTATCGACAACGCTATGGCTTTTAAAAAGGATCCTTAACTGACTTTTTCCTAAAACGATTACATCACCATCATTAAGTACCTGTTGATTACCGTCTTGCTTTTTACACTCTTTGTTTTCTAAGCTTGTGCCATTAACTGAATTATTATCATTAATACACCAAACGTCTTGAGCATAGTGTAATGATAAATGCTGAGGACAAATATGTGGATCAGTTAAAATTATATCATTTTGATAATTTCTACCAATGGTAATATTATTCTGGTTTAGCTTATGACGATGCAACAACTTATGATTACGGGTGATTTCTTCAATGATAATCTCACCTTGCTCTATTGGTGAGTCATCACTTGAAACTGGTATTGTTGGCTCTGTTTCAATGATAGTAACTTGAGCGCCTTGCACTACCTCTATATCTACTTTTCTGTCTATTTCCATGATACCGCCTCCATAAACTTACCGGTAAATGCCATGGCATTCTCCTGGCTAACACCCGCTAAAGTAAAATGACTTACCAAGGCTTGCTGGTTTTTATCGACACTTGCACCTAAATACAAAATATCAAACAAGCCAGGGAAGTCTTTGTAAGCACGAGTACAGAACACGCTTTTGTTGGTAATAGTCTTACTTGTATTGGCGGTACTTGAAGGCGTCACTAAATCATGATTACACTGATACTGACTAACATCATCTTTGCCGGCTCTATTACCGGTACCAGCTCGAGCTATTTGTTTCTGATATAAGTGATAAAATTTATTATCACTTAAGTTCTTTGCCTGCATATAGCGAAATTCAATTTCGACACTACCAGTAAAAAATTGTGATGAGATATAAGTATTTTCATCTAAAGAACAATTAGCAATAGCAGCTAAAATAAGCGCAGCTTTTTTATCCGCATTAGAATCACCCCAACAACGAATAAAAGGGACTTTAATAACAGGGAACATTGCCTTACCAGCAAGTTCTTTACTTTGCCAAGTATTAGTAAGTAGTGCTTTCATCAGCTTGTTTTGATTAGAAAATAGCTGTGCTGCTATTTGTTGTTTTATATCTTCAGGTGCTTCTTTATTGTAATCGTAAAATAGTTTAACCAACTTCTCGTGTGGAACTAAGAAACCAATTTGATTACCTGAGGTGGCGACATTGATGCCTACCACCTGTTCAGATTTATTAACGACAGGCCCGCCACTCATACCCGAATTAATAGAGCCAGTAAAATGAATACGCTCATTAAAAGATTCTTTTTTTAAACCATTATACGTACCAGGTACCACAATCATGCCTAAATCATGAGGATTACCCAAAGCAAATAACTTCTCACCTTTAATGGGCTTTGTCTCTGAAAGTTTGAAGTAAGGCATATCACCGTCAACCTGACGTTTTACTAACGCTAAATCATTAATAACATCGACGCTCACTAAGTCTACTTCTGCAGTATTGCCTTGGTGGTCTAGGTACTCAATTCGATATTTCTCTGGGTGGCGCGCATAGCTAGATATCACATGGTAGTTAGTGGCGATAATGCCCTCTTTACTGATTTGAAAACCAGATCCGATAGACGATTTCTCGCCACTAGCTTTATCAATTAGTTTAATTTGGTAAAGGGACGGGGTGAGTTGAGCAAATATTTCTTCCGCTTGCTCAGTGGCAAAAGTAGTGTGACTTAATAGTATAAAAAATAAGGTAAAAAAAGCTTTCATTCATCTTCCTGTTGATAATCTATTTAGCCATTGTGACAGTAAATTTGTATTTGTCACCTAACAATCAGATAAATAGTTAAGCTTGATTTGGATCGTATTGTGTAAGTGAAAATCGGCGTATGATTTTGGTAATAATTACCCACCTAGCGTATAGCTATAAGAGCGGTTTTTGTGAACAAAGTACTCAATACTTTGAATGTTATTATATTGGCAAGTTTTAGCTATTTAGCGTTTACCAATGTCGTTGTTGCTCAGCAAATTGAGGTACTATGCAAAGACGACTCCTATAAATGGTTATAATGGATAGGTCGTTCTTTTGTTAATGGCGGTGACATCTATGCAACTGCCTATGAAATTACCCATGGCAAAATAGCAGAAGAAGAATTATCAAAATTGATCATAGTTCAAAAAAGTATAGATGTGAAATTCTAGTTAGATCATACTAATCAAAACACCCCTATTAGCTTTATGAAAAAGCTTACAGATATTGTACTCGCCAACATTTATGATACTAACTTTGACGTAAACAATTTGGCTAAGTGCTTATTTATGAGTCGATCGAGATTGTAGCGAAAATTAACAAAATAAGGTGTTGTAAGTGTAGTATTTTTACTCGGGAAATAAGCCGCTCACAAGCGTATCAATTACTTGCAAACAATGTTCATCAAACGTTAGCAGAAACAGCCTATTCCGTTGGTTTTGAACACCCAGATTATTTTCATGTTAGGTATTATGGGTTTAGCAGCAGGTCGATTTAAAAAATCTTAAAAGTTGAGTATTTAAAATAGTTTTTTAGAAAGGTTAAGTAAATAAAAAAGCATCTACCAGTTTGGTAGCTGCTTTTTTATTGGAGGCCATATTTTATCTCTATCGAAAATTATTTAAAAATACTAACGTTAATATTTATATGAATAAACGTTTGTGGAATACCGTGATTCTTCATGGCTCAATTCCACAGAGTGCTTTTTGTTTATGGAATATCCGCGCATGATAGATAATTCGTTTAAGTGAGTAGCCAGTAAAATGACCAAGAAAGATTAACAGTCTATCTTGGTCATTTTTAATCAGTTTATGTCATTACATTACTGATCCAAACTGTTTGATAAGGTGTTAATAGTAGCTCTTGTGTTAATTCAGTGATTTCATTTTTACTAATAAGTTCGAACCACGAGTCAGTAATAATTAAATTTAGCTCACTTAAGGGTAATGCTATTACTTGGTCAGAAATATTACTCACACAAAATATACTTTGTTTTCTATCTTGGCTTTGCCGCCAAAACCCAAAGAGTTGTAAGCCTAAATGTAGTGTAAATTGTGTCGCATTGGGATGAAATGCTGATTGTTTGATACGAGTATTTAATAGCGATTTCAACGTCGATAGTACTTTTGCATGATGTAAATCGTTATCAGCGAGCGCTGCTGCTAAAGCCTCTTCTTGCCAACGATGTCGATTAATAGAGCGGTTATGATGAGTGTTTTCTAATTTCTTATAGTCGTTTTGAGTGCCGAGCAGGCTATGAATATAGATGCCAGGTATACCTTCAAGGGCAAACATAATGGCATGAGCACAAATAAAACGTGCAAAATTCCATTCATCTTTACCATTAACCGTGCCTTGCATCGCATCATAGAGTGAAATATTCATTTCATAGGCTTTTTGCTCGCCATTAGCAGACGTACGCCATGAAATTTTACCACCAAAGTTTTCAACCGTATGCACTAAGTTATCAAGTTCATCTTCACTTAATAAACCTTCAGCGGGGCGTAAACCAATACCGTCATGTGAGGCAATAAAGTTAAAGTACATGGTGCCGTCTTGTGAGGGAGGCATACTCATTAACCAACGTTTTAAATATAAACAATTACCAGTGAGTAAGGTATTTAATAGTAAGGGGGGTAATGAAAAGTTATAAATACCGTGTGCTTCGTTTGCATTACCAAAGTATGTCAGGTTTTGGGTATTAGGGATGTTGGTTTCGGTAATGATAATGGCTTGAGGCTCTGCCGATTCAATAAGTGTTCTTAATAATCGAACAACTTCATGGGTTTGGGGTAAGTTGACACTAGTTGATCCTACAACTTTCCATAAAAAGGCGATGGCATCTAAGCGAAATATTTTTACGCCCATATCGAGGTACTGCCTGATGGTAGACGTAAAAGCTTTTAATACCTCTGGATTACGAAAATCAAAGTCGACTTGGTCATGACTAAAAGTACACCAAACAAATTTTTTGCCCTTACCCGTTTCTACTTCTTTTAGTAAAGGAGATGTACGCGGGCGAACGACATCCGATAAGTTATCACCGGCTAGTGCTGTAAAAAAATAATCACTGCCTTGGCCTTCACCTTTAATAAAGTTATCAAACCATGCACTTCGACTTGAACAATGGTTAATAACAAGATCAGACATCAAGTGATAGTCCTTACTTATAGACTCTATATCTTGCCATGTTCCTAATGACTCATTAACCGACGAATAATCAATAACGGCAAAACCATCATCGGAGCTGTAAGGAAAAAACGGTAAAATGTGCACACTATTAATGGTATTTTCAATAGTACGATCTAAAAAATGCTTTAACGTTTTTAATGGTGGCTCATTGGCTTTGATAATGCTGTCACCATAGGTGATCAACATAATATCTTCTTCAGACCATTGATTAGTATAAGGTTTTATAACCGCTACCTCATTCGATAATCGCATAGTGTTAAGCAGGTCTTGAGCAATATCATCAAACGATTGTTCAAGAACAACATTTTTATAAATAGTAGCAAGCTGCTGAATTAGCTTACTTTTTAGTTGATTAACCGGCGTTTGCATCGTTTTATACTCCTTAAATACTCACGACTCTATTTTTGGCTAAATTCTTCGTTGTCTAATTCAACGGCTGCTTTTAATTGTGAAAGTATATCTGGGATAGCACTCACCACACGGTTCCAAGACGGAATAAAAGGCGTCTCCATCGGTTGTTCTAAAAACATGCTTCCAGCGGTTAATATATTTTCAGCGAACATTTCTACGGCTTTTTCTTCACTATGGATATCAAGTTTAAGACCATTCATCATGGCGTCATTTCGATAGGTTTCTACATAATCTAAGGCGATACGGTAGTAGGTTGCTTTTAAGGTTCTAAACTTTTCAGTGGTGAATGTTTCACCTTGTGTAGCGAGTTTACGAATAAAGGCTTTACTGATATCTATCGACATTTTAGATAAACCGGCAGTCGAATCATCTAAAGACATATCTTGATGTTTATGATCATAGGTTGATGCTATATCGACTTGGCAAATACGGTTTGGTGAATAGTTACGGTACATCTCAGATAACACACCAATTTCTAAGCCCCAATCGCTTGGTATACGAATGTCGTTTAATACATCTCGTCGAAAAGAAAACTCACCGGCTAATGGGTACAAAAAACTGTCCATGTATTCAAGGTAATCGCAATGACCGACTGTTTTTTTCAGTGCTTTAATTAACGGAGTAACCAATAAACGCGAAACACGTCCATTAATTTTTCCGTCGGCGACACGCGCATAAAAACCTTTAGAAAATTCATAGTTAAACATTGGGTTGGCAACGGGGTAGAGCAGTCGGTCAAGTAAGTCTCTTTCATAAGTCAAAATATCACAGTCATGTAAAGCGATTGATTCTGCCTTACCTGAGGCTAAAATATAACCCATGCAATACCAAACATTACGACCTTTACCTAGCTCTTTAGGGGCTAAACCAAGGGCTTGTAATTTTGCATCAATTGCTTGTAATCTTGGGCCATCATTCCACAATACACGGTGATGTTGAGGTAATTGGCCAAAAAAAGATAACGCATGTTTATACTGGTCTAGATCGGCTCTGTCCAAACCGATAACAATTTCAGATAAGTATTTCACCTCCTTAATTTTATTAATAATATCAGGTAAGGCTTGGCCTTCTAACTCAGAGAATAAAGACGGTAACATAAGGCCTAAAGAACGAGTCTTTGAGAAAGTTAATAATTCATCTGCCATGTCTGAGGGGTCACGTTGAGCCAAATTATGCAAGGTTGTTACTGTGCCATTTTGATAAAAATCAGCCATGATTTACTCCTGAATTAAGTGAAGATAAAGTTGAAGGTGAGTGTGAAGATGAAAGTAGTTGATTAGCTAAAAGTGTTTGTATTGCATCAGCCCAGCCTTCTGGACCGTATAATTGAGTTTTAGTGATTTTATACTGACGGTATAATGTGGGAAAATCATGCACAGGAGAACGTACTTGTACCGCTATATCTGCAGCTTCCAACATCGCAATGTCATTTTCTCCGTCTCCTAAGGCAATAGTGAAAATGGAAGCGTTCTCGGAATGTTCGCAGTATCGTTCAGTTAACCAAATAAGTGCCTGCCCTTTATCGCAAAAATCTCCGATATGAATAAACCGTCCTCCTTGAACTACATTGGCACCTAGGTTAATCATTCTATCTATAAAGACTTTTTTCGTCGCTTCATCTCCCAACCAACGAAGTGGCTCAGCAAATTGTCGTTGTTTAGCTCGTTCAGATTCTGCTAAATTTAAGCCTGTGATCTTGCACAACTCTGTTGTCGATAAGCTTGAAAAGCTCTGGAAGTCAGCGCTAAATTCATCAGTATTCTCTGCTAATAAATTTATCCAATGTTGCCTAGGTAAACTAAATGATTTTACCCAGTAATTATCAATGAGGACTGTATCCGTAGGCTGTATTTTAAAAGTGTTTATTGGTATGTATATCGCAGCGCCATTTTCTATAATAAATGGTGTATTTAAATGAAGTTCACGCTGAATAATTTCTAATTCAGCGAGTGTTTTACTGGTATTTAAAATGACTGGCACCCCAGCACTGTCCAATTGCAGGAGTGTTTTTTCTGCAGCGGTTGATTGATAAGTAAAATGGTCAAGTAGCGTACCATCTAGATCACTGAAAATAAGCGTTTTCAACTTCTTCATACACTTTCCGTTATCGACATTTTTGTGATTTTACGGTGGTAATTTAAGTAAAAAATAGCATCAGCAGATTGTGAAAATGTTTTGCAGCCTTGAACGCTAAGTCTCTGGAAATATTGTGTGAAATTGAGTATTTCTGCGGGAGACATTATTTTTGAATTTATTAAATCAATATTTCTGTCTTTTAATTTTTGTTCTTGCTCTAAACGCCATTTATACACGCAATCAAATGAGGGCGCTTGCAGTGCTAACCAGAAATCCATTTTTTTATACAAGGGTTTATAAGCAATTTTAAGTTGTTGATTTACATAATCTCGCCATTGCCCCGTTTTATCGTATTGGGATTCAAGTTCATTGATTGGCGCTTTTAGTTGTTCTACTGTTTGTGGCTCTACGCCCCAGCACCAACCTTCTACTATGATGATATCTGCGGGTTGTTCAATGGTCGGCCATTGTTCTTCAGGATAAGGGTCATCAGTAGCTTTGTTGAATTTTTGAATAGAAAACCCTGTTCTCTTCTCCTTCAGCTGGGTTAACACATGATTAAGTTTAATAACATCATGTGTTCCTGGTACGCCTCGTGTTGCTAATAAAGGGTGAATGTCTTGTGCTAACGTTGTACGATTTTTGCTAGAAAAATAAAAATCATCTAAGGACATTACTACCACATTGAGTTGATACTGTGTCGTTAAATAGGTGGCAATGAAATCAGTTAATGTTGACTTACCACTTCCCTGACAACCATTTATACCAACAAAATAAGGCTCTTTATTTTGCGTAAATCGGTTAAATATCTGATCAGCCAATGGTTGATAATACTCGTTGACCGCAAGTTTAAATTCTTCAGGTAGATTGTGTTGTTTAATAAAAGTTGAAAGCATGATTTCCATCCTACATAAAAAATACAAGTTATGTTTGTTATATCAAGTCTTATGCCATTCTAGTTATAGTTTTATTATTTATTATAATTCATTGTAAAATAATGATTATTTTTATTAATTCGAGTTATGATTATGTTTTTTTAATTTATTGAAAGTGCACGGTTTTAAAACAATTGCCTAATGTTGGTGCAATTAATAAACAGTAATTAAGCAATTAAATAGTGTGTGGACAGTATTGTAGATAGCAACAGTCCACAAAGAAATATTGAGAAAGTATGATTCACTTATTAAAATAAGTCATTACCATTGATTAAGGCTTTTGGCATGGTAAGTTTTTTATAATAAGCTATTAGAGAAACGTATCATTAGCAGTATCAAATTACTGTACTCATTTTTATAGGTACAAGCTATTTTTACTATAATTTAAAAATAGTGCTAACGATTACCTGAATAAAAAGCTCTAAAATACAGTTATTATAGATGGCTTAATCCCTAAAGCTGCTTAGATAAACTAGTCGTTAATCTTGAATAAAAATATAATTCACTACGGGTATTCAAAAGAGACGACATAAGATTTTATCTACTACAAATAAAATTAAGGATGTTATTCTGATTTTAACGAGGTTTATTAAGTATTAGAAAGCTAAATATCAACGTTTGGCAAAAAGTAGACGGGTATCAGGCTAACTGATAAAGCACAAATAATAGTAATCTATTCTCCGTACTATCCCATGATTCGTTGTAAGGAAACTGTTATAATTATAAGCTCAGTTACCCAAAATATTTGGAGTAATCGTCGTGCTTGAGATTTCACTTCGCTGATTGCGAAAAAGATATTATTTTTCATACGCCGCACAATTAGATAAGGTAACGTCTAACAATTATAAATATAATATACTAACTCCAAAATAGTTTAAGTGTTCGTCTTATTTAGGTATTTTTGGCTCAATCACAGTAACTCGTCGGTTACATAGTAAAATAGCCTTAGGATGTGTATTACTATCTCTAATATACGCTATATTTTAATGGGCATTATTAAAGTATTTATAATTAAAATATTTTTATGATACAAAAATTCTCTGTATCAATCGGAGTCATCATTTAATGTCTAAGTATATTTTTATTATATGATCTTAATATAGGCTTATTACGTAATGTTTAAAGATAATGCGAGGGTTTTTTTGTTCAGTACCCTAGTTCCTATGACTAAGTGATTAAATGTTATAACCATGATAAATAAAACATTAAAATATCGAGAATTTCTACGGATTTTTGATTTAATATCAACCCAAGGTACTAAATCAGGAAGTGTATATGAGTTTGTAGGTATTACAGCACAGCATGATTTTGATGGTTATACCTGTTGGCTAAGTTATAAAGATCTAACCATAACTCTTTTATTTCACGGGAAATTCGAAGTTGAATTTGATAAAAAAGATACTTTTGAAGAATTCTACAAAAAAGCTAACTCGCTAATAGCGCTTAATTAATAAGAGGTATTAAGTATTGTTAACACATGAATTACAGGGCGTTATCTTTGATCTCGACAATACTTTAGTGTCTTCATCTTTAGATTTTGACAGTATTAGAGCATCTTTGGGGTGTTCAAAAGAAGTTGACTTATTAGACTTCGTTGCTGCTTTGCCTGATCAGGAGAAAACTCAGTCTGAGGAGTTGTTAATTGAATATGAAATGAATGATGCCCTCGATGCCAAAAAGTTAAACGGTACCGATGAATTATTAGCACTATTATCAGAGCTAGCTATACCTTGTGCTATTGTCACGCGTAATTGTAAACAAGCCGCTTTACTAAAGCTTAAAAATAACAATATTGATATTCCTATACTGTTAACACGCGAAGATCACAAAGCCAAACCAGCGCCTGATGCTTTACTATCATTATCTCATGATTGGAATTTACCTCCTGAGAACTTACTGTATGTAGGGGACTATTTATATGATCTACAAGCAGCACAAAATGCCAATACTATGTCATGCCTTATCACTTATAACAAAATACTGAGTTATGCCAACTTAGCCAATGTTGTAGTCAATGATCTTACAGAGTTAAGTGACATCATTAAACAACACTGTCTAGTCAGTAAAATTAATCTTCATGGTTGAAAAGGTGTAAAGCATGTCTAAGCCGTACCAAACTCATTAAGCTTATGCGAATTATTATCTTCGTTTTTTTATTAGTCATACTTAGTACTAACTTAGCAGTTTCAAGTGCCGATATGCCCATGCAATTAAACAACCTGAAACATCATTCAGAAAAAAAGCCATTTATGATGATAAATTTTATTGAACAACAAAATGTGAATAGTTGGCGTATCACTAATGATAGTGTCATGGGTGGTGAATCTGAAGGACGTTTTTTAGTCGAACAAGGTAGGGGGACTTTTCTTGGTAATATTTCACTGGCTAATAATGGCGGTTTCAGTTCGGTATTTAGAACGATTGAGCCAATATCTGAAGCAGTTGAAACCGTTACTATTGATATTTTAGGAGATGGGCTGACTTATCAATTAAGAATGATAGTAACTCTTGATGGTTATCGATTGGCTTATAAGCATAATGTTAATACAGTCAGTGGAAAAAGACAGACCTTAAGCTTCACTCTTGCTGATTTTCAAGCATCGTTTCGCGGACGTATCATACCCAATGCACCAATACTTAAATCGAAAGATATTCGTGAAATTGGCTTTTTAGTCACACGAAAGTCTGCCGGAGAATTTGCTCTATCAATTTTTAGTGTGAGTTTTTAAGTCACTTTTAATTAAACTAATGAAGATAAGTATATGAATAAAAACATCAATAAAGGCATTATTAAAGTAAGTCCTAAAACCCTTATCAACAGTAAGTGGACCAAAGTTGAGGTAAGTAATAAAGAAAAGCATTTTATTATCACAATTGTTAAATTTGACGAGTATCAAAAGGTTATTGAGTGTGTGATTGAAGCAGTTATGACAAAAAATACATATGCTATTGATTGGCGTGAACTAAAACAGATTAACATGTGGAAAATGGGCTGGCAGTAGTTAATCATTCACACAAAAAATAGCTGTATGCTTCTATTCTTGGCCCTACCAGCCTATCGACTTACCCTGCCAATCAAGATAGCTTGCTGTTTGATCTACAGGTGTTGCTTCAACAATATCAAGTAGTTGCTCAGCAACAAACTCACAGCTAAATAGCTTATCAGCAGGCACATTACCTTGGAAAGGTTTAGATAAGGGGGTATCTGTAGTACCTGGATGAAAAGAAATAATTTTTATATTTTTTGCTCGACGAGCTAACTCAATCGCAGCAGTCTTAAGCATCATGTTTAAGGCGGCCTTAGAAGCTCTATAACTATACCAACCACCCAGAGAGTTATCGCTAATACTTCCCACTCTCGCGCTAAAAGCAACAATTTTACAGGAGATCTTACCTGTTAACATAGGAGTTAACTGTTGAATCCATAACATCGGAGTCAAGGCATTTGCGGTCATCACTTGATTAAATGATTCAGTATTAAATTCTTCTAGCCTTTTTTCAGGTTTAATATTTTTATTGTGCAGTATACCGTTACAGATAAAAACTCGGGTGATCGGCGCTTGAGTAAAAATGGCGACTTCTTTAATGGCTTTGTCGATAGATTCTATTTGATAATCCTTAATAGTAATTCTATTTACAGTAGTATTGCCTGAGTCAAGATCAGTTGAATCAAATGCACGACTAATGAGTATTAAGCCAGTAGTACTACTAGTTTGTGTTTGTATAGCTATTGCCTTTGCAATATCACTATTTGCGCCTATGATCAGCGTTTGTTGAGTTATCATAACAAGTTCCTGAAATACAGTGAGTAGCTTTTAAACCAAATCTTTTGGCGAGAAAAGCTGAAATTTCATGTCGATATTTAGCTAGCCCTAAATAAACCCAATGACTTAAGGTTTTAATAACAGGCCAGTTTAATGGGGCAACCCAAAAACCTTTACCAACCATTGTCCAAGCACGGTGTGTCACTTCTAGTCCCAGTAACGTTTTATCATTATAATGACCATGCAATATTTTCATTGCATCACCAAATATTACCGTAGGATAGAGCGTTTCAAAGTCTTTTTGGTGAATATCAACCAAGATGATGACATTATCTTTATCGAATTTTTTCAGATGCTCCATCTCAATTGAACACATCGGACAGTTACCATCATAAAATATTGTCAACATAAATATTACCTCTTATAAACAAGTTGCTAAAAGACTAACCAAACCAAAGTCCGTAGGCGATTATATGCAGTAACACCACGATTTGGGTTAACCAGAATCTCATATTAATATAATCAGTAGGCAATTTAGCTTTCTTGCTTAAGGAATTTTCGTAAACAAATAAAAACATAAAACTGAGTGCTAATAGAATTAAAGCCATTTGGTGTACAACTAGCAAAGAAACAAAGGCGACCAGACTAAAAATATTACTAATGATATGCCGGTTGTCTTGATAAGCATCAGCATCTCTTCGCCATATTGTACCAGCAATAAAACTTAAAATAATCGCACTGTAAGCAACAAAGGCTTGTCTTGTATAAATACCAAAAAAAGCTGTTTCACTACTTAAATAAAGACAGACGATAAAAGGTATTAAACCTAAATATCCTAATAATTTGCACAATTTCATTCTATTTCCTTACTAAGTGCTCTTAACCAGTTTTTTAGTCTATATTTTCTATCAATATACTTTCTGGTTTACCGTTAAGTGCAAGTCGTATAGGTTTATTATTAGGTTTAGCGTAACTCAAACGCGATAATCTTTTACTTGTGTGATAGCTATCTAGGCCTGAGACCATGACGGTATTTAATGACTCGATATCAATATATCCATCATCTTTTATTGCTGCTTTATCGCAAATAATATTAGTTATTTCACCAATGATTAATAAGGTACCATTTAGTTGAAGAGGGATTATTTCTTGCAGTACTAAAGCGTACTTAAGTCGACTTTCCTTAACAAAAGGGGCATTGACACCATCGATAGTTTCTACCGTTAATCCTGTTTTCTTAAATTCACATTCCTCAGTGCTATAGCGTGCAGAGGTTTGATGAGCTGCTTGCCAAAAACTGTCATTAACTTGATTAATAGTGAACTGCTTGGTTTGTTTAATATTGTCTAGAGTATGACGTTCAACACTGTCGGGACGAGTAATAAAACCAACTAAAGCAGGTGAAGAACCGAGGTGAAATACAGAGCTAAACATAGCTAGATTATTTATATTATCATTACTACATGTACCAATAAGATTGGCGCTTTTAAATCCCGACAAGCTATTTATAATCTGCGCTCTATAGCGTGATGTCATATTTTCAAGGTTATTGTGATTAATATATTCCATTAAATAGTTGTCGCATAATGATTCTTAATATGTGTTTATACGTATAGAAGCATTTTTCGATCACTTAATAATTAAACATTTTTTTACTGAAAAGGTTAATAGCCATTAATCTTAAGTATACGGTCTGTCATTTATTATTCTGCTGTTCATTTTTATAATTTTAGACGAAGATAGCAAGAGACGATTTTTAGATTTATTATTTATATTGATCTAATTGTCTTAACTTTTCGTAAGTATTAATACTACCTATACAACGGAAACTAATTATGAGTAATACATTAAATACAGTCATGATGCCCACTATTATCGCTGTTGCAGAGTCAAAACATTACCTGGTAGGCGCTGTTGATTCATCTAATAACTTTACAGGTTTAAATCAAGAAAGTGATATTGCCGTGCTCAATTCATTAGTAGATGCGAAAGAGTATTTACGTAACCATAATATATTTACCGCAACTATAGAGTTTCAGACCGCATATGATGAAATGTGTGGTACAGATACGGTTGGTCCGTGCAGACAAATTATTAGCCTGTAGTGGTATAGTTACTATCATTTTTCCTAGTCTACTAATACTACTATTTTATTAGTAGTAATGACTAGAGTATGTTTATTGTGCTCTAGATAATACTTAAATAAGTAGGGGATAACTTACTAAGTATCACTGCTAAACATGATTAAATATATTTAAATTAGTGAAAATTAAGCGCATCGAATCTAAGCTGGTTATGTTTATTTGCTTTTAAGCTAAGCTTATAGCTAAAGAGGTCTACGATTAGCGTCTGTTTTGCGGTATGTTATTTCCATAGTTAATTTAGCCGATAAGTATGGCTGTTACGCCTATGTATCAATGATGACAAATCATCATTGATACACAGTAAACTAGTGGCTTAACTATTAATACCCAATACCCAATAACCAATAACTATTATCAACAGCATTTGTCGTACATCAGCCTTGGTTTGGAAAGTTAACATCATTAAGTTACCATGATGTACTCGCTACTCTAGTGAGCACATTTTATGTGCTGGATAATAAAATTAAGGGTCACTAAACTTAGTTTCTGTTAAATTTTACAGTTGTATCATTTTTTAAGTAAATAGGCTGGTGGTGAACTGAGTGACTGGCCAAATAAATATAATTACTCAGTTAATACACCTCAGTACCATTTTTAATACTAAATGGTACCGGCATATTATTTGTCAAGAATAAATCTATTTATTATAAATGACTTTTTAGTTGATTGAGAGCCGCTACAGAAAAGCCATCATCGTAAAAATAGAGAATAAGGCCATTTTTGCCTAGCAGCACAACTCGTGCATTGTTAGGATTTTCATTACCGGTGAAGGCTTGTACTTTATCACCATCTTCATAAACAGTAACAACCCCTTTCCATAGTTGTTTTGGAATACCAGCACGCATACCGTTATCAATCACAGTACTGAACATTCTTGGAAATAATCCTTGAATAGTAGGTAGTTCATAGGCCGATATCTTTGTTTTAGTCATGTCTAAAGCTATTAACCAACGATCAATATCAAACTGTGAGTTTTGTTTGTAACCAATGAGTAATAAGGTAAAGTCTTCTTCAAAATCTGCCGGCATATTCATACTATTTTTTTCAAGTGTTTGCCCACTAATTGACGGGAATTTTTTGCCAGTAATATCTTGATTAGGGTGATTAGTGCTACAAGCGGCAATTAGTGTCATAAAAACACATAACAAAATTAAACGCATATGAAAAACTCTTTCGTTAAGACAATTAAGCGTATTATACGGTGTACTAAATAATTTAGCTCACAACGTTTTAGTATTTATAATTTTTATATTTTATCTTAATATATTTTATTGCTTAAGACTATCATAAGGCTCAGTGTTATAAGTAAAAAATAAAATGACTACTTCCTAACTAATTAGGATGAATTTTATTGATAACACCAAGTTGATAAATGGCGAATAGCCAACGATGCAGTTATGACTGGATGTTCTAATGGCAATATCAATATTAGTGAAGAGCATGCAGGAGAACTTTAATCGGAAGACATTGGCCAAGTTGGTTTTATAGCCATAAAAAAGTAGTAGCCCCATTTTCACTATTCGTTTTTAGTCTTAAGTATATTCAGAGTTAAGCGATGAAAAAATTCATCATAAAGCGCTCATCTACAGTAAATAGAATAAGGTCGCAGTAACCAAACAAGGTCTATCATTGTAAAGTTTATTTATCATTATGGTCTATGCTAACTGCAGGTAATGAATGTGTTGGCGTAAACTATTCCTACCTAATAAATATTTTGATCTACAGTGGTCATAGTTTAATAATTATATTTCTCAGGTAGTTCGCCAATAGCTAACATTCTCCAAAGGTCAGAGCCGTACTTGCTGACTATGCTCTTAGCTTACTTAACAAATAACGGGGTCAATAATTGAAAACATATTTTTGTTGGAAGTTCATGTCTTCCTTAGTAACGCATTCACTAGGTATTATTCTTTTCTTTTGTCCCACAACGACTATAGTTGTGATGAAGTATTTTCATTGCTCAGCGCTATAGAGGTACAAATATTTAGCTTTAAAAAAATAGTTGAGGTTTTGTAATTTGCAAGGCAAAAAAGCAATGTTCTGCATGAGTGCTGATTTATAAATATACGATTTTAGCACGAAAATATAAATTTATTATCACATATACAATGATTTATGGATTTTTAT
This sequence comes from Colwellia sp., assembly GCA_046710905.1. Classification (GTDB taxonomy): domain Bacteria; phylum Pseudomonadota; class Gammaproteobacteria; order Enterobacterales; family Alteromonadaceae; genus Colwellia. The sequence continues at coordinate 12,886 of JBKEHN010000003.1, read as the reverse complement.
AAACTAGCATGAATAATGTATCGTGTTGTCTGACATGAAATTTTAATGCTGGCGTTGACATGGAGTAAGAAAATAATGAAGGGTAAAGTTCCAGCAACACCTTATGACAGGAGTGTGAATAGTAAAATAAAATCACCCATAATTATTTACTCTGTATGCGCAATCGTAATAACAACTTTTGGTTTGCTTGGATATATTCCAGGACTTAAAATGTTGGGTAGCATAAATGTACCTTATATTTTCATGGCTCCCAGTACTGCTATCAGTTTCATTGTGTTGTCTGTCATTTTATTTAGCCTTCCTCAGCGTTCTTCATCAGAATCAAGCTTGCCTGTATCTTTTTCTCTAACCATGGTCGTTACCTTATTTGCTACCCTTGAAGTTGTTGGTTATTTCACCGACTTAGACCTCAATTTCGAGGATACTTTGCTTCCAGCTACTGCACAGCTTGGCCAGATACCTATTGGTCGTATGTCTCTGTACACAGCAGTATTGTTCTTGCTTTCAGGTCTCGCGGTACTTACCTTACTTTCACGCGTCCGAGAAAATAACAATAAAATCAATCTGAGGGACTTAAGTGCAGTACTGGGTGCTCTAATATTTTGTACAGCCTTCATCGTCGGTCTTAGCTACCTCTTTGGAAGCCATCTTTTATACGGACAAGTTACTACTATTCCGATGGCCTTGACGACCGCATTGGCTTTTATCATGCTGGGTGCTGCCATAGTCAGTGCTTCTGGAAAAGGCTTTATTCCTCTACGTTGGCTCTCTTCCACTATCAACTTTGGAACTAGAGCTGCAATAAGTGAACAAAAAAGATTATTTTCATTGGCTATGGTGATGGTTCTAGTCGCTTTAATGGTGATGACCATCACTATTGTCATGTTCTATCGTCAAAATATCACGGAGTACAGAAAGTTTCTAATGGATACAGTCCAAAGCCAAGCCCGCTTAATTGAAGCGATTGCGCGATACGATGTAATTAATGACAAAGAAGCACAAGCAATATATTTGGCCACTATAGGAAAAATTATCGATACCGATAACCATTACAAAGGGTTTGGTGATACGGGAGAGTTTGTATTAGCCCAGCTAGAGGGCGATGAAATCGAATTCATCATCCAAAATCGTTCCGATTTAGTAGCCTCCCATCAGTCACTACCTTTTGATTCCCAACTGGCACAGCCAATACGATTAGCCTTGAAGGGGCTCTCAGGTACAATCATTGGTCTTGATTATCGTGGTGAGATAGTTATAGCAGCTTACGAACCGATTGCCATACTAAACATGGGCCTAGTGGTCAAAATTAACTTAGAAGAATTCCGTAAACCTTTTATAGAAACGGGTCTCACAACAGCAGTAATTGCTTTTATGCTTATTCTTGGCGCTACTATTATATTCTTCTGGCTAGGCCAGCCAATTATTATTCAGTTGAGGAAGCACAACAACAAGATCAGCGAACTCAGACAAGCAGAAGAGTCAGTAGCAAGTTTAGGCAAAATAATTACCCAATCGCTTAATGACATTTTTATATTCGATGCTGAGTCTTTTGAATTTGTATATGCAAATAATGGAGCTCTGAAAAATATTGGATATACTATTGAAGAGCTTAAATCTCGAACACCAGTTGATATTCAACCAGAATATACATTAGAAGAGTTTACCGAACTGACACGACCACTTCGAACAGGTACAAAAGATAAAGTAGTCTTTACAACATTCCTCGAAAGAAAAGATAAATCTGTTTATGATGTTGAGATTCATTTGCAACTATTAGAATATATTGAGAAAAAATCTTATATTGCAACAATTTCAGACATGACAGAACGTAAGCAGGCAGAGAAAGATAAAGCAAAGCAGACCTGGGAATTAATTTTTGCTAATAATGAAATTTCTATACAGACAAAGCGTCTTTCTGCCATCATCAATAATATTATGGATGCTCTTATTACGATTAGTGAGCGCGGAATGATTGAAACATTCAATCCGGCGGCAACGAAAATTTTTGGTTACACAGCAAACGAAGTTATAGGTCAAAATATCAATATGCTGATGCCAGAGCCTCATCACAAAGAACATGATGGTTATCTAGATAACTTCATCACAACAGGCGAAAAAAGGGTAATCGGCATCGAACAAGAGGTTAAAGGGCGTTACAAGGATGGCACAATCTTTCCTATGAAGTTGGCAATAAGTGAAACTTATATCAATGGTAAAAGACTTTTTATTGGCATCATCCGTGACATCACCGAGTATAAGCGAACAGAAGAATTACTTCGACGTCCCCAGAAAATGGAGACAATTGGTGAACTAACAGGCGGTATAGCCCATGACTTCAATAATTTACTCGGTATTATCATAGGTAACCATGATTTGATGGGCCGCGAAATTGAGGATGGAAGCAAGCAGCAAAAGAGACTGAAAAATGCACAGAATGCAGCGCTACGAGGCGCTGAGATAACGCGTCGACTACTTAACTTCTCAAGACAATCTGAAGAAGCACATAGCCCAGTGAATATTAATAAAATAATCGATGAATTTAAAGATTTTATTCGCAAATCAATCACTGCCAGCATAAATCTGGAGATACATATTACAAAGGACCTCTGGTTGGTTGATCTAAATCCTGGTGACTTTCAGGATGCAATTATTAACCTATCCCTTAATGCACGAGATGCCATGCCCTCAGGTGGACGTTTAATCATTGAGGCTAGAAATATAATCTTTGATCATAATATGACCAACTTCAAATATGACATAAAGGTAGGTGAATATGTACAAATATCGGTCAGTGATTCAGGAACAGGAATGACAAAAGAAACCGCTGATAGAATTTTTGACCCTTTTTTTACTACCAAAGATAAGAGTAAGGGAACGGGTCTGGGTCTGGCAATGGTGTTTGGCTTTGTCAGAAGATGTAATGGTAGTATTAATGTTTACTCAGAAGAAGGTCAAGGTACGTGCTTTAAAATATATTTACCCCGTTCTCAGAGTGCGACAGACTCTTATAGTAAGCGTAGTGATATTGACAAAATACTGCCAACGGGTAATGAAACAGTTCTTATTGTCGATGATGAGGAAGAACTAGTAGCCATAGCAAAAAGTGTTCTTGAGGATCTTGGTTATACTACATACTCTGCCTCTAGTGGAGATGAGGCTCTGGAAATAATAACTCATAATGATGAAATTAAAATTGATATTGTATTTTCAGATATTGTGATGCCAGGGAACCTGAGTGGCTTTGATTTAGCTGAAGTTGTGGCTGCAGTAAATTCAGAGATTAAAATATTATTAACTTCAGGGTTTACAGGTAAAATGAAACAGCAGGAAGCTCACCCAAAATGGTCAGTCAATTTATTGAACAAGCCATACCGTGATCTGGAGCTTGCTGAGGCGATCAGAAAAACGTTAGATAATTAGGATTTTATTATGACAAAACTAAAACTACTGGTTGTGGATGATGAAGTAGACTTCGCTGAATTCGTTGCTGATGTTGCTGAAAATATGGATTTTAATGTAATATCGACAGCTGACCCAACTGAGGTCGAAACACTTTTCCTGCAAGATTGGAATATCATTGTGCTCGATCTTTTCATGCCACATATAGATGGTATTGAACTACTGCGACTCTTGTCTAAATCTAAGAGTAGCGCCTCTATTGTACTTATGAGCGGTAAAGATAAAGGTGTATTAAATTCAGCACAAAAAATTGCAGAAGAACAAGAGATTACTGTGTTGGGTGTTTTGCAAAAACCATTTTTTGCAAAACAGTTAGAAGTTGTTTTGGCTAAATATGTAGATCAATCATTTAAACGAAAACAGGGTTCATTTCTCTTACCATCAGCACAACAAATTAGCTCGGCGATAGAAAATAAAGAGTTATTTTTAGTTTATCAACCACAAATAAATATCACTAATCGTAAAATAATAGGTGTTGAGGCGCTGGTTCGCTGGAAACATCCAGTAAGGGGCTTGATACCTCCGGGTATATTTATCCCCATCGCTGAAGACAATGATTTAATTAAAGATATCAGTACTTTTGTCACTAAAACATCTATTCGACAACAAGCAGAATGGTCAAGAAATGGCATTAACCTACGAATGTCTATTAATATGTCACCAAAAATACTAACCGATCTTGATATGCCTGAGAAACTATCTTCTTGTGTAAATGAAATGGGTGCCGATATTAAAAATATTGTGATTGAGGTAACAGAAACCGCGCTTATGTCAGATGTTGTTCGTTATATGGATATTCTAGCTCGATTAAAAATGAAAGGCTTCAATCTATCAATTGATGATTTTGGCACCGGTTATTCATCACTACAACAACTGATTAGAGCGCCATTTAATGAACTTAAAATTGATCAAGCATTTATTAAAAATCTTGATACTGATGAGGAATGCAAAACAATTACAGAAATATCAATTATGCTCGCCCATAAACTTGGTATGACCGTAGTTGCAGAAGGAATAGAAACTGAAAGTGTCTGGAATATATTGAGACAACTCAAATGTGACGAAGGACAAGGTTACTGGATGGCAAAGCCTATGTTGCCAGAAGAGATTGAAGCATGGAAACAGAATTGGGATAAAACTTAATTTATAGAGACTAATAATATTCATTAAATGGAGCTATTTGAAAATAGAATACACATAACGACTAAATCAATTATCTACTTACTGTCATTAATGATGAACCGGATATGGCTAAACTTATTAGTGATCAGGCTAAATATTTAGATTTTGCAGTTATCACAGCAATAAAAATATCACTTAAAAAAATGCTCATTTTTTTCCTCATCTTCAGCAATGAGTATTTTTGTAATCATAATTATTACTACTTAGTTTCTAACACTGAATCGACCATTGCTATCAGCTTATCAATATCTAGTGGTTTCCTTAAAAAGGCATATAACGCAAGGTCTATGTTGTCTGTTTCAATACTAGGACTGGCATGCCCTGACATTATGATAAACTTTATGTCTTGGCCAAACTTTTCTTCAACTATCTTGATCAAGTCAGCACCCGATCTCTGCGGCATTCTCAAATCTGTAAGAATAAGACTGATCCCAGGCGTGGTTTCAATGACTTCAACTGCAGCTTTAACGGAGCTTGCAACAAAACATTCGTAACCTTCCTCAGTTAACGTTTCTGACGCTTCCTCAAGAATAATCTCTTCATCGTCAACGATAAGAACTTTGATTAAAATAGTATTTCTCCTTTCAATAATCACTATTAACTCACTCTCGGCAGAGTGATTGTGAACCGGGCGCCAGCATCTATATTTTCAGCGACTAGGGTGCCGTTCATATCATTGATAATACCATAACTGACAGACAACCCTAAGCCCGTACCCTTACCCATTTCTTTGGTTGTATAGAACGGCTCGAAGATACGCGGTAGGGCATTTTCTAGAATACCGCCACCAGTATCATCAGCGGTAATATGGACACTTTTATCGTCTGCAAATACCCGCAATGTAATCTTCTTCTCGCCTTTTCTTCCAGTCATGGCATCACGGGCATTGGTAAGTAAATTCAAAATGACCTGTTCCATTTGGATGCTGTGACCTAAAATTAAGAGACAGTCTACAGAAAATTCGGTCACAATCTCAATACCAGCCAAGCGCAATTGCTCGCCCATCAGGCCAAGCGCATTGGTAACCACTGCTCGAGGATTAATCGGTTCGAGTTCTTCATTAGCCTCGCGCCCGAACATACGCATGTGATCAATGATTGCTGCTGCTCGTACAGTCTGCTCTTCAATGCGTTCCAGTTTTGCGTTCAGATATTCTAAGTCAGCCGTGCCTTTAGAAATCCTCCGCCGGCTATTCCCAGCAGCCATACGAATGACGTTCAGGGGTTGATTCAATTCATGTGCAACTGAGGTCGACATTTCCCCCAGTATTGCTAATTTTGAAGCTTGGATGATTTGGGCGGAGGCTTTTTTACGTTCATTTTCTTGTTCGAGCCGAACTTTATTGAGCTCTGTAATATCTTGACCAACGCCAACCACGCCAACGATTTTACCGGTGGCATCACGCCGTGTTGTCGAATTAAGCAGCACATCAACGCGCTCTCCCGATTTGGTGTACAACAGAAATTCATAGTTCGCTGTTTCTTCGCCCTCGAGTGCTTTGTTCAGAACCTCGCCTACCGCAACCTTATACTCATCGGTAATGAAATTAGCCACAAGGTTCTGACCTAGAACCTCTGCCTTAGTATAGCCGGTGATTTTTTCTGACTGCTTATTCCACTCATTGATACTTCCATGCGCATCGATACCAAAAATTGGCGCGTTCGCGGTATCAACCAACAGCGTCAGATCGAGCGCAATGCTTGCCTGTTCGAGCCGAACTTTATTGAGCTCTGTAATATCTTGACCAACGCCAACCACGCCAACGATTTTACCGGTGGCATCACGCCGTGTTGTCGAATTAAGCAGCACATCAACGCGCTCTCCCGATTTGGTGTACAACAGAAATTCATAGTTCGCTGTTTCTTCGCCCTCGAGTGCTTTGTTCAGAACCTCGCCTACCGCAACCTTATACTCATCGGTAATGAAATTAGCCACAAGGTTCTGACCTAGAACCTCTGCCTTAGTATAGCCGGTGATTTTTTCTGACTGCTTATTCCACTCATTGATACTTCCATGCGCATCGATACCAAAAATTGGCGCGTTCGCGGTATCAACCAACAGCGTCAGATCGAGCGCAATGCTTGCCTGTTCGAGCCGAACTTTATTGAGCTCTGTAATATCTTGACCAACGCCAACCACGCCAACGATTTTACCGGTGGCATCACGCCGTGTTGTCGAATTAAGCAGCACATCAACGCGCTCTCCCGATTTGGTGTACAACAGAAATTCATAGTTCGCTGTTTCTTCGCCCTCGAGTGCTTTGTTCAGAACCTCGCCTACCGCAACCTTATACTCATCGGTAATGAAATTAGCCACAAGGTTCTGACCTAGAACCTCTGCCTTAGTATAGCCGGTGATTTTTTCTGACTGCTTATTCCACTCATTGATACTTCCATGCGCATCGATACCAAAAATTGGCGCGTTGGCGGTATCAATGAACTGCATCAGTTCTTTTTGGCTGACAAGTTCTTTATTGGCAAGAATTAATTCATCTCCGCGCTTTTCCTTGTCTTTTTTAGCAAGAATTAGTTCCTCTGCCCGTTTATCCTTTTCTTCGTTTTGAAAGGCGAGCTCTTTGTTGGCAAGAAATAATTCATTCGCTTGTTTTTCTTTTTCTTCGTTAGCAAGGACTAATTCATTTGCCCGTTTATCTTTCTCTTCGTTTTGAAAGGCAAGTTCTTTATTGGCAAGGACTAATTCATTTGCCCGTTTATCTTTCTCTTCGTTTTGAAAGGCAAGTTCTTTATTGGCAAGGGCTAATTCATCCGCTCGTTTTCCTTTCTCTTCGTTTTGGAAGGCAAGTTCTTTATTGGCAAGAAATAATTCATTCGCTTGTTTTTCTTTTTCTTCGTTAGCAAGGACTAATTCATTTGCCCGTTTATCTTTCTCTTCGTTTTGAAAGGCAAGTTCTTTATTGGCAAGGGCTAATTCATCTGCCCGCTTATCTTTCTCTTCTTTTTGATTGCCTTGTTCAGCAGTATGCTTCGTCATAAATAGCCTTTATCATGTTGATGTTTTTAGTAAATGATCACCTGAATTCAAATAACAAGAGCAACAAACACTTTTATTATATCATTTAGCAATGCGTATCTTTGTAATCAAAATTATTATTGCTAATATCTAACACTGAATCGACCATGTCTATTAGGTTATTAATAGCTAGCGACTTTCTTAAAAAGGCATACAACTCAAGGTCTATGTCGCCTATTTCAATAATGGGACGGGCATGCCCTGACATTACGATAAACGTTATGTTTTGCCCAAACTTTTCTTCAATTACCGCTTTAACGCCGCTGGTAACAAAACATTCGTAACTTTCATCAGTTAAGGTTTCTGACGCTTTCTCCATAATAATCATTATTAACTCACACTCGGCAGAGTGATGGTGAATCGGGCGCCACCATCGATATTATCAGCAACGATTGTGCCGTTCATATCATTGATAATCCCATAACTGACCGACAATCCTAAGCCCGTACCCTTGCCCATTTCTTTGGTTGTGTAGAACGGCTCGAAGATACGCGGCAGTAGATCTTCTGGAATACCACTACCTGTATCCTCAGCGGTAATATGGACACCTTTATCGTCTTTAAATACCCGCAATGTAACTTTCTTGTCGCCTGCGCTTTTAGCCATGGCATCTATGGCATTGGTAAGTAAATTCAAAATGACCTGTTCCATTTGTATGCTGTGACCTAAAATTAAGAGGCAGTCTTCAGAAAATTCGGTCACAATCTCAATACCAGCTAAGCGTAATTGCTCGCCCATCAGGTCAAGCGCATTGGTAACCACTGCTCGAGCATTAATCGGTTCAAGTTCTTCGTTGGCCTCGCGCCCAAACATACGCATGTGATCTATGATTGCAGCTGCTCGTGCAGTCTGCTCTTCAATGCGTTCTAGTTTGGCGTTTAGGTATTCGTAGGTTGCTGTGCCTTTAGAAATCTTCCGCCGGCTATTCCCTGCAGCCATGCGAATGACGTTCAGGGGTTGATTCAATTCATGTGCGACGGATGTCGCCATTTCGCCTAGTGTTGATAGCTTCGATGCTTGGATAAGTTTAGCAGCGGCGTCTTTGTGTTTGGTAATATCACGGATAAATCCGACGAACGCAGAATCGCTAGAATCATTGGTTAAGATATTAAATTTTTCGATAGCCACCTCAGCGGCAAATTCATGTCCATCGTGATGGAGTGCTTCTATTTCGACGCGCTGGCCAATAAGCGGCCCCTTTCCTGTTTCGAGAAACACCTTCAAACCCTGGTTATGCGCTTCGCGGTAGCGATGCGGTATGATCAGCGCCGCTAAATCTTTGCCAACAGCCTCTTGGTGTTTATAGCCAAAGATCGCTTCAGCGGCCGCGTTATAATCTGTCACCAGGCCATGGTCATCAATAATGATAATCGCGTCAAAGGCGGAATCCATCAATGCCGTGAATCGGGCACGACTATTCTGCTCCTCTGAATACTGGTTGTAGAGACGCTGGTACAACTTACCGAAATAATAAAAGCTGACGCCGAGCACAATAGGAGCCATATCGACAATAAAAATAACCAGGTTATTTATATGTATCTGAATAATGTTAGCAGGTGTCGGCATTAAACCTGCAGTGAAGAGATCAATAGCCCACGCTGCAAAGACAAAAGCCCAGCCGAAGATTATCCCTGTCCCGGTGTATCTAAACGTGTAGTTCATTTTGACCCACCGTTTAAATTGTCAACGCTGTCGAAGCTGTCATCAGTAATAAATATCATGATTGAGACAGTCTTTCTCTTTCTCATAATCATTACTAACTTACTCTCGGCAGAGTGATGGTGAACCGGGCGCCAGCATCGATATTGTCAGCAACGAGGGTGCCGTTCATATCATTGATAATCCCATAACTGACCGACAATCCTAAGCCCGTACCCTTACCCATTTCTTTGGTTGTGAAGAACGGCTCGAAGATACGCGGCAGTGCATCTTCTGGAATACCGCCACCAGTATCCTCAGCGGTAATGTGGACACCTTTATCGTCTGCAAATACCCGCAATGTAATTTTCTTGTCGCCTGCGCTTTTAGCCATGGCATCTAGGGCATTGGTAAGTAAATTCAAAATGACCTGCTCCATTTGGATGCTATGACCTAAAATTGCGGGACAGTCTTTAGAAAATTCGGTCACAATCTCAATACCAGCCAAGCGCAATTGCTCAGCCATCAGGTCAAGCGCATTAGTAACCACTACTCGAGGAGCAATCGGTTCGACTTCTTCTTTAGCCTCGCGCCCGAACACACGCATGTGGTCTATGATTACAGCTGCTCGTGCAGTTTGCTCTTCAATGCGCTCCAGCTTGGCGTTCAGGTATTCGCAGGTTGCTGTGCCTTTAGAAATCATCCGCCGGCTATTTCCCGCAGCCATGCGAATGACGTTCAGGGGTTGATTCAATTCATGTGCGACTGATGTCGCCATTTCCCCCAGTGTTGCTAATTTTGAAGCTTGGATTATTTGGCCGGAGGCTTCTTTGCGTTCATTTTCTTGTTGTATAGCATAACGTAGATAAAACGCGACAATGACTGTAATAATAGAGAGAGCCAAAAATACTATTACTGAAGTAAGATGACGCTTCAAGAGATTAAAAAATTGCTTGTCACAGTGTGTGGAAATCCAAGTTCTACCGCCTATTTGAATAGGTGTTTTAATGCATGCTTCAAGTTTTATATCGGTCAAATCCTGGATATCTGATCCTTTAGGAAATAAAACTTGTTGGCCTTTATTCGCTGATAGATCAAATACGTATGATTTAGAATTCGCATCTTTGGATGGGTTCAATAAGATGTCGGAGATCCGTAAGACACCCGTGGCAAAACCTTTAATTTCATCCTGTCTATCCGTAATACTCTTTGGGATATTTATATTATTATAAATGGGGAGAACCACTAATATTCCGTAGGAATTACCTGCTTCTTGGATCAATGTAAGCCTCGGTGTAAACTGCAATTCGCCGCTATCTCTCGCCTTGTTCAGGGTGGCCAGTCGGGATGGGTTTGAGGCCAAATCAAATCCAATAGCAGCTTCATTACCTTTGGACGGATAAATATAAAAAACAGGGTAGTATTCATCACGCTGATCCGCGTTCACTATGACACCTACTTTCGATTTTTCGGTAATACTGAAGTTCATCAAACCATCGCTACGGGCCGCCGCTTCAAAAAGCTTGCGTTGAGAAAAATTAACCCGAGGAACCCACGACACAGCCTGAATATTTTTCTGATAAAGAATCTCAACACTCGAAAACCTGTCGAATTCCATCCGACTGACATAATCCGATGCGCTATATAACTTTGTAATCGAACGGACAGCTTCAATAGTATTCTCAAGAGTGTGCTTCATTATAATATTATCAAATTTAGCACTTTGACTGAGCTCAGAAAACTTACGTTCAATCTCATTATTATAGAGCATATAGGAAGAGATGCACGATAGGAGCAAACCTAATATTATAATGATAGCGAATATTAGGTTGGCTCTGTAAGACATTATTTGTGATAAAAAATTTAATCGTTTAATCATTACATTCACTCCCTACCAGAATTTTAATCTCTACTATATTGGCAGTGTGATAGTCACAATGATGCATTGTGCATTGGTACTTTTATTTCTCTGGAATACTATTAATCCTAAGATAAGCATTTGATATTGTCAAACCCAGACCAATGCGACAATGCCTTTTTGATACAGAGCCATCAGCTTTTTTAAAGGCATGATTTATCTATATAAGAGCTTAAAATCATGCAAGATATCATCTTGCTACTGGCTGATGACGAGATCATTATGGAAGAAATTTCAGAAACGTTTGAAGATGAAGGGGTTAATACTCTTGCTGCTAACAATGGTGCAGAACGCTGGGATTATCTCAGTAAAGAACAGGTCGAATTCTGTCTTATAGATTTAATCTTGCCGAATGAAAGTGGTTTAACCATTACCAAACAACTCAGAGAAAAATATAATTTTGGTATTATGATAAGCACCGGTAAATATACTGAAATAGCCGTTATAGTCGGGCTGTAAATTAGTGCAGATGATTATATCATCAAAGCTTTTAGCCGATGGGAAATACTAGCTATATTCCGTTAGGTTCTCCGGCGAATAAAACTAGACACTATTATTACAGCTGAAAATGTAGCACAAAAATTTGGGTTAAATCTCTATAAATAGTATGTTGATAGCGGTAGTTATAAGCTCTTTACTTAGGTGGGTGATAGCTAGCATGTAACTACAGCAGAGTTTGAACTATTAAAAACATTGCTGGAACATCCCTAAGCAGTACTCAATAGAGATTTGCTCGTGGGTCATATCCATGGGGGAGATTGGAACACTTATAATCGCGGCATTGACGGCTTGGTAGGTCGATTAGCTAAAAAATCAAGTTAGTGGATAAATAGCGAGCTATTAAAACCGTCAGAAATACTGGCTATTTATGCACTCAGACTATTACATCCTCGGAGAAACGGTATTGACAACTTAACTTCTGGCTTGTAATTAATCAATTCAAAGTGCAGCTCAAACTGCAACTACCTTTTCCCAAAGCGCAAAAGTGATTCTACCCCAATCGATGTATAAATAGACCCTTTATACTGATGATTAGTGGGTCCTTTCGAGTCAGAAAGGACATGTCACAAAAATTTTATTGTGCAGCATCTAAAATTTCCTGCAGCATAAGCTCTAAATCCGCAAGTCGTATCGGTTTAGTAAGACCTCCAACAATAATATTACCACTCGCTTTACCTAACATTTCTGCAACTTTAATGTATTTACCATCATGTCCACTCATTAGAATAATGGGGGTAAATCTATGTTGTTGGCTTACCCATTCTAGTAGTTCATTACCATCCATTTCAGGCATGACAATGTCCATAACAATACCTGCTGGAGTAGTTGCAATATATGTCTGCTGAAATTTCTTTGCACTGGTTTCAAATTTTACTTCAAAACCCATATCTTCAGCAAGCTCACATATAGGCTCTTCCAAATCCCGGTCATCATCAACTACAAGCAGCAGTGGTTTAGTCATCATAATATCCAATCCATTAGAAAAGTCTAATATATATACTCAGCATACCTAAGTCAAACAATCGAGGTATAGAGGGGAATAGGAGGATAATAGTTATATTTTTAATTAATTGTCGTATCTCAAAATATTGATGTCGTTTATTTTTATAGCGCTAGTAAATATTATTATATCTATCATAATATTTAGCTACTTGTCGA
>JBKEHN010000002.1:0-75443 GCA_046710905.1 Colwellia sp. | reverse complement strand
TTACGTTATTAAATACAGCGTGTTTTGTAGCTTTGAATCGCTCCAACACATAAATATTTAGATATATTTAGGGCTGACTAAGTTATTTCTCCCTGATATGATCAAGCTAATAGGTTGTCATACAAGTAAGCTAATGTTACTTAAGTAATCTCTTTTCTTACCTTTCTTGATATTTAGGGTATAACTTCAAATAATCACACCAAACGCTAAAATTCGTATGGTTAAATCGAATATCTGTTGCAGTAAACCATCTTGAAGGTTCAATTGCTTTGAGGCGAAAGAGTTTCTTATAGCCATCGATGGCAACATAACAGATTAAATTTTCCATGGTACTGTTGATAACCTGTATTTCAGCAAAACCATTGATATTACGTTGATTTTTAACTACTATTTTAGGCATGGCTAAGACATTCATAGTGAGTAATAATAAAGTAAAAAATGTAAACGTCTTTTGAAACATAATTTTATTTTGTAATTTATTTAGTAAATAATATTAAGTTTAGCATTGAAAGCTAATTAAGTGTCTCCATAACTTATAACAACGCAGTAATTTTATACTAGTTATACCATGCTGGTATTACATATAGTTCTATTACAACATTATAAAAATATGCTGAAGAAAAGCATTTACAAGAGATAAAATCATGGCTAATTTCGTACCTATTAGAAAAGAACAACATCAAAATCTTAAGCTTGCTAGCAAACGCGATCTTGCACATATTGCTGGACAACACATTGTTTCAGTAACTGCCGCTGAATACGCACAAGCATCAGCAAGTTTTCCTGTAGTATTCGTTAAAAATCCAGAATCACCACGTTACCGCAGTGTTGTTATGTTAGGTTTAGAGCCAAGTGAGAACTTATTCTATAACGACGCAAAATGGAATGGTTTGTCAATACCACAAAGTGTAGGGATGACGCCATTTGCGTTAGGTTTAGATCCAGATAAAGAAAATACCTTAACAGCTTGTGTTGATATGGATAGTACTTTAGTTGGTGAAGATAAAGACTTAGCAATATTTGAAGAAGATGGTAAAGAGTCAGAATTATTAGTTAACGTACAAAATTCATTAGGTCGTTTATATGAAAACGAAAAAATGACAGAGAATTTTGTTAAAGAATTAGAAGCCAATGATTTATTACAAGAGCTTGAGTTAAATATTAATTTTGCTAATGGCGAAAAGAAAAAACTTACAGGTATTTTTACCGTTAGTGAAGAGAAAGTGAAAGCATTAGCGGATGATAAAGTTTTAGATTTTCACAAACGCGGCTTATTTGTACCAATTTATGCAATGTTAGGCTCATTAGGTCAAATTAACCGTTTAGTACAACTACGAAATCTTACCAGTAAAGATCAAATATCAGGTATTCAAATTACACCACTGGCTAAGCAAGAAGCTCAAGCTGAAAGTACAACTACAGAGAGTTAACTCTTTAGTTAGATGGACCCTAAAAAGGTTTTTAAAAATAAAAAAGAGGCTTTGGTCTCTTTTTTTATAACTTTTTATTAACAAAGTTTACATTTCATATTCCTGTGCTGATCAACCTGTGGTAATTTAGCCACAGTAGTGATTTATAATAACGAGAATAGTATGGTCAATAAAAGTAAACTATCTAAGGATGTAGAAGAACAAATACAAAGCCTAGCAAGTGATGTTTACATTCAAGTAGAAGATAAGATAACTCACTTGATAGCTGCAGCAGTGAAAGCTGAAATTAACCAAACTACCGATCAGCAGAACAAAAACTCATCAGAAAAAGAACTTTCGTTAATTAATGATATTCTCTTACTCACGCAACAGCTTACTGAAAAAGAGCTTGATGCTGATGTCAAGAAACAAAATTTCCAAGTAGAACTGACGCAAAATAGTATTAATTATATAGAAACGATTGAGCGTTTAGAAAAAAATATTATTAATTTAAAGCAGCAAGGAACGCAGCAGCAAGAGAGTAAGCAAAGTAATAACGATAAGTTAGACGATAAATTACTAGAAATAGAACAAGAGCTTAATGATAAAAATCAAGCAATCGATGGCTTAAATGGCCGCATCATGGTGCTAACAGAACAAGAACAAAGCTTAACTATGCAACTTAATATTGCTAAAGAACAAATTCAGCTTAGTGATAAGAAACAAAGTGAAGCGTTGACTGCCATAAAAGCGCAAGTTGAAGCGTCAGCCAAGCAAAAAATAGATGTGTTAACTGAAAATATTCAGCTGAGTGAAAAGCAACAAGATGAAACAGTCGCAGCGATCAAAGCTCAAGCTGAAGTCGTAGCCAAAAAGCAAATGGATGCGTTAACTGAAAAACTTCAGTTACTTGAAAGTGAAACTGCGCGTGTTCAAGCTGAAACATTACAAAGCAGTGTTAGTAACGTTAAAGAGTTAGAGCTAGAGATCTCTCAGTTAGCAGAGCAGGTTCAACAGGAACAAAATGGCAAAGCTGAGTTACAACAGCAGTTATCAGATCAACAAAAATCTATTGATACAGCGCAAGATAAAAATAAACAAGCTGAACAAAAAAGCCAAGACTTCCAAGCACAAATTATTAAGTTAACTGAACAAGGAGGCATTGAAAAACAGCAACTTCATGATGAAATAAAATCAATTAATGAGGGAGTTGAAAAAACAAAGCAATCACATCTTAATGAAATAAAATCAATCAATGAGGGAGTTGAAAAAACAAAGCAATCACATCTTAATGAAATAATATCAATCAATGAGGGAGTTGAAAAAACAAAGCAATCACATCTTAATGAAATAAAGTCAATTAATGAGGGCGTTGAAAAAACAAAGCAATCACATCTTAATGAAATAAAATCAATTAATGAGGAGGCTGAAAAAACAAAGCAATTACACCTTGCTGAGATAAAGTCAATTAATGACGCGGGTCAGCAATTAAAGCAATTGCAGGCAGCAGCACAGCAAAATATTATTGAATTAGAAAAAGCTAACGTACAACTTAAAGAACAAGTTGAAACACAACAAAATGATATAAAATTATATCAGCAAGAAGTTAGTGTACTAAATGATCAAGTTAAAATTGCCCAAGAGGGAGAAGAGAATATCTTGAACAGATTTAATAGTAATCGTGAGAAACAACAAGTTGAAAATGATAAAGTGAGAGAAACTATTAAATGCTTACGCGATGAGAACCATCAGTTAATCAGTGATAATAGCGAACAAAAATCTCAGTTTAACGATCAAACTAATGAGTTAGAGCATAAGCTGACTGAATACCGATTGAAGTTTGAATATGCTCAGAAGCAATTAACAAATTAGTTGTTTCGATATATATACAATTAGACCACGATAAACCGACAAAAAAGCCATGATAAAACCAAGCTTATTCGCATTTTGACTAAGCTTGGGTATAATCCAGTTAATTATCTAAACTGAGTATATATCTAAGTGGCTATTCACCTTCCTTTTACCAAGTTAAGTCATTGGCATCAAATTGCTTTCTCTGCAGCGCTACTTGAACGCATGTTACCTAATTATCAAATGTTTAGTGAAGCCGCTGACTTTGGTAATGCTAAAGTATTACGTAATCAACTCGACATTATTTGGCAATGGCTTGATAACAGTAATACGGTAAAAATTAATAGTGAAGCCCAATTACTCAAATTAGAAGCTGAAACCCCTGATCCTGAAGCATTTGATTCTTTTGGTGTATTTCCTGCGCTTGACGCGTGTATGGCCTTTTCGGCTTTATGGCAATTAATGCAAGTTAAGCCATTGAAGAAACAAAAAGTAGCAGAAATTGATACAGACGATATTCAAAGTATCAGTCGTCTTTCTCATAATAGCGTTAGTTATTATGTCGAGTTGCTTTTACTTGAAGAAGCTGAAGATATCGCTGATCAAGAGCTTACAATCAGTGCAGAGCAATTAGATGGACACCCACTTATACAATGGGAAAAAGATACGCAAGATGAGTTGTTCAATTTTCTCAAATTTGCTACCGCCGATAAGCGTACCTGTAAGTTAGCTAAGCAAATGAGCTTATCTGAAGGGTTATCAAATTTAGGCATAGAGATCGGTTAAGTTCAGCCTGCCTAACGCTTGCATAAAAATAATAATCTTATTAAAGGAAGCTAATATGAAGTTACTTAGTTGTACCATATTTTCCATGACATTACTTTTGTCATCTATTGCACCAAGCTATGCGAGTAACACGGCTGAAAAAAATTTCAAGATTGAAAAAGCTGTTGCCCTCGCTATGAGTACTTTCCAAGTACCTGGTGTAGCAGTAGCTATTATCAAAGATAATAAAGTGGTAATGAGCAAAGGTTTTGGTGTGATTGAACAGGGTAAATCAGCTAAAGTTACCGCTGATACCTTATTTGGTATTGCTTCAAACACTAAAGCGATGACCGCAGCGTTATTGGCTAACTTAGTAGATGAGGGTAAGCTAACTTGGCATACTAAGGTTATTGATATTATCCCTGAATTTCAGATGCCTGACGCCTATGTAAGCCGCGAATTTACCATTACTGACTTGTTAGCGCATAATTCAGGTTTAGGATTAGGTGCTGGTGACTTAATGATTTGGCCGCATACTAGCTTAACTAATGCCGATATTCTTAAGGGTTTAAAGTATTTACCTGAAGTATCGAGCTTTCGTAGTGAATTCGCCTACGATAATTTAATGTACATTATTGCTGGTGAAGTGATAACACGTGTTACTGGTCAGCCTTGGAGTGATGTTATCCAAGAACGTATCTTTACCCCGCTTCGCATGCACAATACCCGAGCAACCTTTTCCTTAATTGAACCGCAGAATAAAAATGTAGCCAGAGCACATGTACCACTTGATGGTGAACTCAATGTTGTAGGTGGTAACTTTTTAGAGAAGTTTTCATCAGCGGGTTCAGTTGCCTCAAGTGTTAGCGATATGAGCTTGTGGTTAAAGGCTCAGTTAAATAAAGGCGCTTATGGCACTAAGATTGATGATAAGTCTCCTCGTCTATTTTCAGCTAAGCAAAGCCGTACCATGTGGAAGGCGCAAACATTATTATCAGTTTCAGATAAAGCGACTCAGCAAGATAAAACACATTTTTCTGCCTATGGTTTAGGCTGGTTTATGAAAGACTATCATGGGGTAAAGCTAATTCATCACAGTGGTGGTATTTTAGGTATGGTGTCAAAAGTGGTACTGGTACCAGAAGAGAATCTCGCTATGGTGATTTTAACAAATCAGCAGTCAGGTTATGCCTTCAATGCCATTTATCAGCAAATATTAAATGAGTATCTTGAATTACCAGAAAAAAATTGGATTGGCTATTATCACGCCAAACAGCAAAAAAGTGCTGCTAAAGAAGAAAAACGCTTAGCGAAAGTGGCTAATTCAGTTCATAAAAACTCAAGACATTCACTAGCATTACCTGATTATGCCAATACGTATGTTGATAACTGGTATGGCGAAATTAAGGTTAGTTTTAAAAATACTAACCTACATATGCAGTTTAGTAATACCGAAGACTTAAAAGGTACTTTAGAGCATTATCAGCATAATACTTTTATTGTTCGTTGGCATGATAGAACCCTTGAAGCTGATGCGTTTGTTAACTTTAATTTAAATGAAGACGGTGGTATTAACTACGTCACCATGAAAGCAGTATCAAAGGCAACTGACTTTAGTTTTGATTTTCATGACTTAAAACTAAGACCCAAAAAATAAGTACTAAATATTAATTAGCTAGTTTTATTTTAGTCAAAAGTAGATTTTATAAAGGAGTACTAAGAAGCACTCCTTTTTTGTTTTTAGCGCAGTGAACCTTGATTGAAATAGTCGTGATTAGCGTAGAAACTGTGTTTTACTTTGGCGTTTATGAAGTACATCATTAATATCTAATTGGTCATTTTTATCAGATATTTTGATCTTGACCCCTTCATGGTTTAATAACCATAATTTACGTTCAATGCCTCCCGCATAACCCGTTAATGAGCCATTACTACCAATCACTCGATGACAAGGGACAATGAGTGTAATCGGATTTCTACCATTAGCACCACCAACCGCTTGAGCTGATTTTGGTTTATTGATCATTTTTGCTATTTCACCATAGGACTTTACCGCACCAAAAGGAATTTCAGCTAAACAGTGCCACACGCTCTGTTGAAATGGCGTACCTTGTGGATTTAATGGTACGGTAAAAACCGTACGTTGCCCGGTAAAGTATTCTATTAATTGCTGTTTACATTGTGCGGTAATGTTATTAACTTTACCTTGGGTTTGTTGCTCAGTAGACACTTTATTATCACAAGCCTTATCACCACAAAAGATTGCTTGGCAAATACCTTGCTCGGTTGCCATAAATTCAAACAAACCTAAGGGTGTATCTAGGTAATCAATAAACATGGTCGTTGTCTCCAAGACTAGAGTGTCACTAAGGGTATTACTAAAGTTAATACTAAGGTTGATATTGATAAAGTTGATAGATAACTTGACCAGCTAACTTTTCTTTAAGTAATTGCCAGTTTTCGGGTATAACTTGTTGGCTTTCTGCCTCCATTTCAACATAAATGAGTGCATCTTCGGCTAAACCACAGCGATTTAATAATTGCGCGGTTTGTTCTACTAATTGCTGTCTAAAAGGCGGGTCTAGAAAAACTAAATCAAACGGCTTACTATCACTTGAGGCAGAACTTGGCTTAAGGGAACCTTCTTTAAGAAAAATAAGCACGTCACTATGAATAACAGTAAGGTTATTAGCCTTGAGTAATGCTTTATTCTCGAGAAGTTGTTGTGCTGCGGATCTATTTAATTCTACTAAGGTTACTTGAGCGGCACCACGTGACAAGGCTTCAAAACCTAAACTACCAGAGCCAGCAAAGCAGTCTAAACAGTTGGCTTGGCTAATATAGGGCATAAGCCAGTTAAAGACTGTTTCCTTGACCCTATCAGTGGTTGGACGTAATCCTTCAGCCATTAATACGGGTAATTTTCTGCCTTTATATTTGCCAGCAATAATACGTATTTTACCAGCAGATTTACCCTGACCTCTTCCGGAAAGGAGTTTTTTACTTAGTTGTTTTTTTGCTTGATTCATATCACTGACAATTTTTCTATTAAGTGCTAATATAGTGCCAATTTTATCCTTGTTTACTGTTTATACCAAGTAGATTAATTCTTCCTCTTGGTATCACAGTAAACAAATTCAGTCTGAAACACCAATCGGACTAATGAACTGACCACTTAGCGAGAATTAAAAGGCTTAGAAGTAAGGCATTGATTGAAGAGAATGGTTATTCCCTTGTCAAAATCAATAACGCCGCATGTAAGCCTTTTAAACTGGCCCTTTGGGAACTCGTTAGCAAACTGATAACATCACAAAATGAATGAAATATAGAATAACTATGTTTAACTCATTTTGTTTGTTCTAAGCTCACTAACGTAGTTCTAAGTTTGTCAGTTAATTAATCCGCTTGGTATCATATATTTAGGTAGCTAAAAGTGTCGAAGAAAAAAGGTATGTTGTCTTGGTTAGGCTTTAGCAAAAAAGAAAAGCAACCAAGTACTGAAGAAAGTAACAATGAAATTGAAGCCGCTGTTGAAGCAGAACAGGCAACTGAAGGAGAAGCAGTTGAACTCCTAGCTGAGTCAGTCGAGCCAGTGGTTGAACTAACTGTTGATCCAGAAACTTCCGTTGCTGCTGTTCGAAGTTCTGTTAATGTTACTGATGGTGTCAGTGGTCTCGATAGAATTATCGAAGAGCCAAGTGTCGATACTACAGAGCCAGTAGCAGTAGAGCTACCAGAGGCTAAATTATTAGCCGAAATGGAAGCTACAGAGCAAGTTGAAAACGTTAATGATGTTATCGTTGCGGACGAGAAAGCGTTAGAGGTTGTAGTGCAGCCGCCAGTTGATATGTCGAAAGAGCCAGCACCAAAAGTTGAAGAGACTGAAGAGGTTAAAGCAGAGATTAAGCTTGGTTTCTTTGCTCGCTTAAAGCAGGGCTTAAGTCAAACCAGGCAAAACTTAGGTGACGGTTTAGTTGATTTGTTCCGTGGTAAACAAATTGATGATGATTTGTTTGAAGAGTTAGAAACTCATTTGCTATTGGCAGATGTTGGTGTTGAAACCACCATGAAAATTATTGATTCACTTACCCAAAGTGCTAGTCGAAAGCAGTTAAAAGATGCTTCGGCCTTATATGACTTGCTTAAAATAGAATTAAAGAAAATTATTGCTGATGTTAGCCAGCCATTAGTTATTCCTGAAGGTGAAGGGCCTTTTGTTATGCTTATGGTTGGTGTTAATGGTGTTGGTAAAACCACCACCATTGGAAAGCTAGCAAAGCAATTTCAAGCACAGGGTAAATCAGTAATACTGGCAGCGGGTGATACGTTTAGAGCAGCAGCGGTTGAACAATTACAAGTGTGGGGTGATCGTAATGGTATCCCTGTTATCGCTCAGCATACGGGTGCTGATAGTGCCTCGGTTATTTTTGATGCTATTAGTGCTGCAAAAGCACGTAAAGTTGATGTCATCATTGCCGATACTGCTGGCCGTTTACAAAATAAAGCGCATTTGATGGAAGAGTTGAAAAAAGTCGTGCGTGTAATGAAAAAATTAGACGTTAATGCTCCTCATGAAGTAATGTTAACCCTTGATGCTGGCACAGGTCAAAATGCCTTAAGTCAAACCAAGCTGTTTGACCAAGCTGTAGGTCTAACGGGCTTAACCATTACCAAGCTTGATGGTACCGCCAAAGGTGGTGTTATTTTTGCTGTTGCAGATAAGCACAGTATTCCTATTCGATATTTAGGTGTTGGTGAAGGTATCGATGATTTAAGGCCTTTTGATAGTGATGATTTTATTGAAGCTCTTTTCAGCAAATAAATATGAGAAAAGCCAAGTAATTGTGCTAAGTTAGCCAACTTACTCGTGTAATAAATAAAAATAATATGATTAATTTCAATAAGGTAAATAAAACCTATCCAGGCGGTTTTCTGGCATTAAAACAAGTAAGTTTTAGTCTAGAAAGTGGTGAAATGGTGTTTTTAACAGGCCATTCAGGTGCCGGAAAAAGTACCTTGTTAAAATTAATCTCGTTAATGGAAAAACCCAGTTCGGGTAGTATTCAAGTAAATCATACTGAACTATCCGACATTCAGTACAAACAAGTTCCTTACGTCCGCCGTGGTATCGGTATGATTTTTCAAAGTCATAACTTACTTAAAGACCGTACTGTTTTTGATAATGTCGCCTTACCGTTAATTATCGAAGGTGTTAGCCACAAAGAAATCAAAAAACGCGTGGTAACCGCGTTAGATAAAGTACATTTAACGGCCAAACTAAAGTGTTACCCGCATATGTTATCGGGTGGTGAGCAACAGCGTGTAGGTATAGCGCGCGCTATTGTTAATAAACCACCAATTCTGCTTGCTGATGAACCAACCGGAAACCTAGACCCAAAATTATCTTTAGATATCATTCGTTTATTTGAAGAGTTTAATGCTGCCGGTGTAACCGTATTAATTGCTACTCATGACTTAGGGTTAATTGCACGGATGAAATATCGTACCTTGACTCTTAAAGAAGGTACTATGATTAATGATGGCATTGTTGACAGTCTACAAGTACAAGGGGCGACTGATGAGCAATATTCATAGTAGCGGTTTAAAAGCACGTTCAAGCTTATTAACCCGTATTTTGACTTTGCCTATTCGACATGTTCAGCAGGCTGTGGGTAGTTTAGGTAACTTATGGCGTACACCTTTTACCACCATAATGACAATTTTTGTATTAGGTATCAGTCTGGCATTACCAGCAACACTCCACCTTTTTGTTAAAAATGCTGAACAAGTTAGTGAGCAATGGGATAGCGCTTCGCAAATCACCTTATTTTTAAAGTTATCAACCACTGAAAAGAGTGTACAAAACTTAATCAAACGTATCAGTCTTTATAATGATGTTGCAGAAGTACGTTATATTTCAGCCAAGCAAGCATTAAAAGAATTTAAAATTTTATCTGGCTTTGGTCAATCACTTGAGTATTTAGATAAAAATCCATTACCCGCAACACTACTGGTAACACCAACACAAAGAGCTAGCCAAGCCCAAGCGGCTAATGCTTTATTAGCAAAGTTGAGTAAAGAACGTGAAGTTGAACAAGGTAAGCTTGATTTAGAGTGGTTAACTCGTTTAGAAGCGATGGCTAGATTAATTGAAAATATTGTCTTAGGAGTCGCTTTATTATTGTGTTTATCTGTAGTACTTATTGTTGGTAATACTATTCGATTAGCTATCTTAAATGAAAAAGATGCTATCGCTATTATGAAGTTGGTTGGTGCAACAGATAGCTTTATCCAGCGACCTTTTTTATATTCAGGAATTTGGTATGGTATTTTTGGTGGCATACTTTCCTGTATCGCGGTAACACTTCTTGCTTGGTATTTAGGTTATGCTATCAGTGATTTAAGTGAACTCTATCAAAGTAATTTTCAATTACAAGGCTTAGCAATGAGTGAAGCTTTAATGTTGATCGGTTTTGCAATTGTACTTGCTCTCGTTGGTAGTTATATTTCAGTAAGTCAACATATTAGAGCCATTGAACCGAATGCGGACTGATTTATAGCTGTTTTAGCATGAAGTTGAATAAGTATAACTATTCTTAATTCTTAAGAATTTCCTATGCTTACAAATAGTCACATTTAATTCCTATAAAAATTGAAAGATCGCCTTGTTAACCCTTGTCTATTAGGCTAATGTTCATCTCGCTGCTATCGCCAAGATTGTTGATGTATGTTATTATCGCGGTCGAATTGAAGAATAAATCAAAGATCGATTTACAAAAAAGAATGGAGAGAGTTTTTATGAGTCAAGCAATGCAACTTACCCTTCCACAAAGTGGTAGTATCGAAGCATACCAGCGATCCGCGTACAGCATCCCTATGCTAACCGCAGAGAAAGAGCATGATCTGGCTACTCGTCTCTATAATGACAATGATTTATCAGCGGCACAAGAATTAATTATGTCGCATTTACGTTTTGTTATTCATGTTGCTAAAGGTTATTCAGGTTATGGCTTACCCCATGCTGATTTAGTGCAAGAAGGCAACGTGGGCTTAATGAAAGCTGTTAAACGTTTTAACCCAGAAGTAGGGGTGCGCTTAGTTTCTTTTGCTGTGCATTGGATCAAAGCTGAAATTCATGAATATGTGCTTAAAAACTGGCGTATTGTTAAAGTGGCTACAACAAAGGCGCAGCGTAAATTATTTTTTAACTTACGTAAAAATAAAAAGCGTTTAGGTTGGTTTAGCACTGAAGAAGTCAATACGGTAGCGGAAAACCTTGGTGTTACAACGAAAGATGTTATGGAAATGGAATCTCGCATGAGTAGCTATGACCAAGCATTTGAATTATCTAAAGACGATGATGATAATCTTGGTGCAAGTAATTTTTCACCAGCGCAATACCTTCAAGACAAGCAATCAGATTTAGCGGTTGAAGTTGAAAATGACAATTGGGATAACCATGCGAATAAACGTTTATCAACAGCATTAGTTACTCTTGATGAACGTAGTCAAGATATTATTAAAACACGCTGGTTAACGGAAGATAAAACGACTTTACAAGAGTTAGCTAATAAATATGAGATATCAGCCGAACGTGTAAGGCAATTAGAAAAAAATGCTCTATCTAAATTAAAAAATACTATGGTATTTGATTAACGTTTAATAATAAATTTTATTTGAATAAACCGACGTAATGTCGGTTTTTTTATGTCTACAATACTGTCTTTTATGTTGTTAAACACTTACTGAGCCTGAAGAAATGTCAAATGTCAAATGCCAAATGGTAATGATATGGATACAGTACTAAACATCTACGATGTAATTGGTCGAATATTCTTTGTTAGTACTTCATATAAGTTCTAAAAACTACTTAAAAGTATGCATTGCTATTGTTAAGGAACTATTTTTAAGTGCTTAGTAACTTAAAGAAGGCGACTGTGAAGTCGCCTTCTTTAATCATCTATTTTGACTAAGAAAGACTTACCTACAAAATAAGTATTGTTTTAGCTCATTATTTTACAATTCTTTTACTGCTTTTACTGCTTTTACTCGTTTCCCAGTATTATTTAGGTATATAATGTTTACATGGATAGCATGAACTAACACATAGCTTAGGCATGTGTGTATTAAATAGTAGGAGTTAAATTATTATGGGCGGAATCGGAATTTGGCAACTAGTCATAGTTGCAGTGATTGTCGTATTATTATTTGGTACTAAAAAGTTACGTAATTTAGGTGGTGATTTAGGCTCGGCTATTAAAGGTTTTAAAAGTGCTATAGGTGACGAGAAAGAGCAAAAAAATAGTACAGAAAAAATATCGGATACTTTAGCTCATAACTCAACCTCTTCGACTGAAGAAGTGAGTAAAACTACTGAAAATAAAGCTAAAGAAACCGACTAGGTCTAATTTATGTTTGATGTTGGCTTTTGGGAATTAATCCTTATTGCAATTATGGGTTTGGTTATTTTAGGCCCTGAGCGATTACCAGTAGCAATCCGTACGCTTCGTGGTTGGATATCTGGTGCTCGAAAATTTAGTGATACCGTTAAATCTGAGCTCACAGAAGAATTACGTATTCATGAATTACATGCTAATTTAAAAAAAGCAGAACAAAGTAATTTGCAAAACCTAAGCCCCGAAGTTGCGGAGTCGTTAAAATCTTTGCAAGAAGCTGCGGATTCTGTCACTGAACCGTTTAAAAAAGTGGACCAAGAACCGTTTGCGTCAATGACCTCGTCTTCATTAGCTTCAGCTCCCGATGTTATCGCTGAGTCGGAGCAAACCTCTGACGTTGATGTATCACAGATATTAGACGTGGTAACAAAAAAGTCAGTTAAACTGATTAATCAAGCAAGCGATAAACCTCAATCATGACTTATCCTCCAGTAAAAACGATAAGTCTTTTTGATCATCTTTTAGAGTTACGTGACCGGTTACTACGGTCTGTTATAGTGGTGATAATTGTCTTTTGTTGTTTAGTTTATTTTGCACAAGACATATATCAATATGTAGCACAGCCATTATTAGCGGTAATGCCTGAAGGCTCACAAATGATAGCGACAGATGTCGCCTCGCCATTTTTTGCTCCTTTTAAATTAACCCTAGTTTTGTCATTATTTATCGCTATGCCATTTGTGTTATATCAAATATGGTCATTTGTAGCGCCAGGTTTATACAGCAGTGAAAAACGTTTGGTTGCCCCGCTAATGTTTGGTTCTACCTTACTCTTTTATAGTGGTATTGCCTTTGCTTATTTTCTTGTATTTCCAGTAGTCTTTGCCTTTTTTACCTCAGTAGCACCAGAAGGTGTAGTGATTGCAACAGATATCAGTAGTTATCTCGACTTTATCTTAAAACTATTTTTTGCCTTTGGAGCTGCTTTTGAAATTCCGATTGCGATTATTCTAATGTGTTGGACAGGTATGACGACACCTGATAGTTTAAGAGAAAAACGCGCTTATGTTGTAGTAGGTGCATTCGTTATTGGTATGTTGTTAACGCCACCAGATATAATTTCGCAAACTATGCTTGCTGTACCAATGCTTATTTTGTTTGAAATAGGTATTATTATTGCTTCGTTTTATCATAAAGAAGATGAAAATGAATCAATTGATGTAAAGGAAAATAAAAATGCAAAATAGAAAAAAACTTGCTTACTATGCCATTGCTACTAGCCTATTGATTTCACAAACAGTGTTGGCTAAAGAAGTGGCACTTGGTGACAAAGTAGAAGTGTGTAGTAAAATAAGCCAAGATACAGCAAGACTTGTCTGCTTTGATCAATTGACACAAGTCAATAACAGTCCCGATTTAGTACCACAAATAACGGCAATGACAGCGGTACAAGTTGATGATTTTTCGAAAAGTCATGTTAAAAAGACTGATGAAGAGAAGGCTAAGGAAATTTTAAGTATTTCTCTAACTATCAGTAAACTAGAGAAGACACTTAGAGGTCAGTGGAGGCTTACCTTTAAGAATGGTCAAAAGTGGCAACAAAAAGACACAGCTAAATTAAGGTTAACGCAAGGTGATCTCGTTGTGATAACTAAAGGAGCGCTTGGTGCAGTGTATTTGCAAAAAGAAAATACGAATAAGCGTATTAAAGTAAAAAGGCTTAAATAGAGCGAGATTACTTTTAATAACAATTTATAGAAGGCAAGGCTTTGATAGATATTGGCGTCAATTTAACCAATAAACGATTTGATAAAGATCGCGAAGATATAATTCGCCGTGCCCAAATGTCGGATCTTAGTGGTTTAATCATTACTGGTACTAATGTTGAAGAAAGCCAAAAAGCATTATTGCTGTGTCAGCACTATCAAGTAGAATTTCCCCAATTTTTATATAGCACCGCAGGTGTTCACCCCCACGATGCAGATCATGTCAGTAGCGATTACTTAGAGCAACTCAAGCAACTAGCAAAATATGATCAAGTTAAAGCCATAGGTGAATGTGGCTTAGATTTTAACCGAAATTTTTCAGCACCAACTCAACAAAAAAAAGTATTTAGTGAACAAGTCGCTTTAGCTGCTGAATTACAAATGCCAATATTTCTCCATCAACGAGATGCCTTTGAGTCTTGGTTTACTATTCTTTCACCCTATTTAGATAAAATTCCAGCTATGGTAGCACATTGTTTTACCGGCTCAAAAGCAGAACTGACTCAGTGTATTGCAGCAGATATGTACATAGGTATAACAGGTTGGTTATGTGATGAGCGAAGAGGTCAGAGTTTACGGAATATTGTAAGTTCAATTCCTTTGAAGCGATTACTTATTGAGACTGATGCACCTTATTTAACACCAAGAACGATTCGACCAAAACCTAAAAATAGCCGTAATGAACCAAGTTACTTACCTTTTATCGTTAAAGAAATTGCCAGCATTACAGGCCTTGACCAAGAGCATATAGCTTGGCAAACTAGCTGCAATGCCGAAAAAGTGTTTAACTTACCATCAAAGAAAGAAATATCATAAATGAAGTCACTGGTAATCGCTAAAATTGTAGCTCTTATATCGTTGCTAATGACATACTCACTTATAAGTAATACTATGACTGAACAAGACGCAGACCACCTATGTTTTAGTATAGGGATTTTTTTAGGCTTTGTAATTACTCTCTCGTTAGGTTTATATTTAAATCGACATTATCGAATAAAATACCATAAAATGTTATGGCAGTTTAAGTCTGCTAAAAGTAACGCTAGAATAGCTGAACAAGCAATGAATACTTTGGCTAAAGAGCAAGAAGATAGTCAGGACTTATTAGAAGAAAGAGTACAAGAGCGTACTTTAGAACTAAACATAGCGTTACAAGAATTAGAAAGTGCCAACCAAGAGCTTGAACGAAAAAATGTGTTAGATGAACTGACGGGCTTACATAATCGTCGTTTTTATGATCAAAAAATATTAGCCGAATACCGACGTAGTCGTCGTAATTTAACCACGTTAAGTTTAGTGCTTATCGATATTGACCATTTCAAATTAGTGAATGACACACATGGGCACTTAGCGGGAGATCAATGCTTAATCTGGCTAGCTAAACATATTCAACAAAGTTTAAAGCGAAGTGCCGATAAGGCGTTTCGTTACGGTGGTGAAGAGTTCTGTTTAATCTTACCTAATAGCGATGCACAAGGTGCCTTACTTGTCGCTGAGCAGTTACGTTTACAGGTTTGTGATCAGGTATTTCAATTTCAAAATATCGACATTGCATTGACGATTAGCTGTGGTATTTGTACTTATCACCAACAAGCTGATATTGGACCTGAGCAAATATTTTCAGGCGCCGACAAAGCTTTATATCAGGCTAAACATAATGGCCGAAACCAAACACAACAATATACCTTTATTAAATAGTATTTTCATAGAATCTTATTCACAGAATAATTTTTAGGAATCCTTATGTCTTACAATAATATGGCTTTTGGCCAATATCCTGCTCGTCGTATGCGCCGTATGCGCGTAGATGATCACACTCGTCGTTTAATGGCAGAATCTCAGTTATCAGTAAATGATCTTATCTACCCCGTTTTTGTACTTGAAGGTGAAAACCAGCGCCAAGCAATAGCTTCAATGCCAGGTGTTGAACGTAAAAGTATTGATCTATTATTAGAAGAAGCACAAGAGTTGGTTGATTTAGGTATTCCTGCTATTGCATTGTTCCCGGTTACCCCAAGTGATAAAAAATCATTGATGGCTGAAGAAGCATATAATTCAGAAGGTTTGGCCCAACGAGCAGTGCGTGCACTTAAAGCTAATTTCCCACAACTTGCTGTGATCACTGATGTTGCCCTTGACCCGTTTACTACTCATGGTCAAGATGGAATTTTAAGTGAAAGTGATAACAACAAGGCGGGGAAAACAGGTTATGTTGTTAATGATTTCACTAAAGAAATTCTAGTAAAACAGGCTCTATCTCATGCACAGGCCGGAGCTGATATTGTCGCGCCATCAGATATGATGGATGGGCGTGTTGGCGCAATCAGAGAGGCATTAGAAGAAAGCGGCTTTGTTAATACCAAAATATTAGCTTACTCGGCAAAGTACGCCTCTAATTATTATGGTCCATTTCGAGATGCAGTCGGTTCTTCAGGCAACATTAAAGGTGGTAATAAGCACACCTATCAAATGGACCCAGCCAATAGTAACGAAGCTATGCATGAAGTTGCGCAAGATATAGCTGAAGGTGCTGATATGGTCATGGTCAAACCTGGCATGCCTTATTTAGATATAGTGCGCCGCGTAAAAGATACTTTTCAAGTGCCTACCTATGCTTATCAAGTCAGTGGTGAATATGCCATGCATATGGCAGCCATTCAAAATGGTTGGTTAGCTGAGAAACCGTGCGTGATGGAAGGTTTATTAGCATTTAAGCGTGCCGGAGCAGATGGGATTTTGACTTATTTCGCTAAGCAAGTAGCGCGTTGGTTGAAAGAAGACGCTTAATTTTTTAATTATTAAATTAATTTAAATGCGACTTAGGTCGCATTTTTTATAGATTATAATAATTATAACTTCTAGCTATGAGTACTTTCTGAGATGATGGTCGAGACAGAAAATTAGTTAAGTATTGTTCTACTTTAAGAGAATCAACTAGCCGGTAAATTTAAAATATAATGCAACATAGTTATTAATAACGCATCAACTATGGTGAGCTCTTGAGAAAATAAAGCAGTACTTCCATTTAGCCGCTTATCAATGATAGTAAAGGTTACTAAAGCTTTAGGCTTTACTTTTAACTATATCGAAGCATATACTCTTGTTTTCTCCCTTGGGGAAAGTAAATTCTAGTAAATATTCAGGTATTAGTACCCGCACAATATCAATTAAAATAAGCACATAAAGTCCATCATGTTTTGTATAATTCTGCGATTGTAACTGTTTATCGGTATCAAGGTAACGACAGATGCTAGCTGTGTCGTCGAGGGCTAGATTAACCTGTGGTTTATTATCGAGTAAATCGGCTATTTTACCAAAAGGAGACCAGTAGCACTAAGTATAACTTTATTAGATGCAGTGATTATTACCATTGCTTATGTTTTGGCATATCAAATGCTTGTAGATCAAAATATTAATAAAGTGGCGATATTTGTTTGCGTAACTTCTGGTTTAGCTCGTCTTATTGTAACAAATAAATATTGGGGAGGTAGCATTGAATTTAACGTCCTACTGTTTGAGCTGAACTAGTTTTGGTTTACCTTGCTTAATTACAGTGTTATTGAGATATCGATAGTAATTTGCTGTGTCAGAGCATCATTAACTAAAAATTTGTGAGTGAAAAATTTGGGGTAGGATTACATAATCTTTGCGTCAGGCACTAATTCAAACAGTAAACCTTCACGAAGTGCGCCACTTGAAAGGCATAATGTTTCTATATTTAGACATTCAAACAACGCAATTAAAATACATAATCCACTGGCTAGTACCGCTTTGCGGTCAGCTCTTAGCCCGGCTATTTCAATATTATCTATCGTATGGCAGTTTATCAGTGTTTGTTGGATTTCATTAAGAAACGTTAAGGTAATGATAGGTACTTGTTGACGTTGTTTAAGAATTTCTATCATTGCTTGCATGGTACCAGAGCTACCAACAGCCGATTGCCAACCCAGTTGAATAAATTCTGCTTTAACTGTATCAATAACTGCTGCTGCATTAGCAATACACTGAATAAAGTTTTCTTTTTTTAATTGACCATCAGTAAAATATTTACCTATAAAACTAACGCAGCCAATATTTAAACTGACTAGTTTTTTCGTTGTACAGCCTAAGCCAACAATAATCTCGGTACTAGCACCACCAATATCGAGCACTAATTGCTTAGTATCTGTGGTGATTGAAGTATGGACTACGCCGCAATAAATTATTTTTGCTTCTTGCTCACCACTCAATAGTTTTATCTTTTTGGGTAAAATGTTTTTGGCGGCATCGAAAAACAGCTGATTATTCTTGGCAATGCGTAATGCGGCTGTTGCGACAATAAGGATATTATCTACCGGTATGTTATTAAGGTATAAAGCGAAGTTTTTAAGACAATTTAGGCCACGAGTTATGGCTTTATCTGTAAGCAGATTATTGTCATCTAACCCTGCAGCTAAGCGAACTTTTTGCTTAACTTTATCCACGGTTATTAGAGATTTACCCGTTGGTGTTGTAACTAATTGGGTAATAAGCAGATGGAAACTATTAGAGCCTAAATCGACCACAGCATAATGACTTTCATCATACTGTGGTATTACCTTTGGTGTGGCTTGATTTTGGCTCGCTAGATCAGTCAAAGTACTAGATTAACTGCGATTTCCGCTATGGCTATTACCATTACGGTTGTTAGGTCTTGTGTTAGAACGACCGCCTTGTTTGTTACCGCCTGGTCTAGGACGACGTTGACGAGGTTTAGGTCTAGGTAAGTCAGTTAATAATGCGTCACTGTCATACTTAGTTACCGGTAGTTCATGTTCAATATACGTTTCAATTTCAGGTAAATTAAAAACATATTGCTCACAAGCTAAACTAATTGCATGACCCGTTGCTCCTGCACGACCTGTACGACCAATGCGGTGTACATAATCTTGACAATCATCAGGTAAATCATAGTTAAAAACATGCGTTACGCTAGGAATATGTAAACCACGTGCAGCAACGTCGGTTGCTACTAAAATGTCTACTGTACCTTCAGTAAATTGCTCTAATATTTTAAGACGTTTTTTCTGTGGTACATCGCCAGTTAACAAACCAACACGAATATCATCAGCATTTAGATGATCAAAAACTTTTTCACAAACATGTTTAGTATTTGCAAATACAATGGCTTTTTCTGGCCAATCTTCTTCAATTAACGTTTGTAGTAAAGTCATTTTATCTTCGTTTGAAGGATAAAATAGTTCTTCAGAGATGCGGATATTTGTTTTTTGCCCAGGTTCAACTTCTACACTGGTTGGATCATTCATATGGTCAAAGGCAAGCTCTTTAACGCGGAACGATAAGGTTGCAGAGAACAACATGCTTAAGCGTTCTGTTGCAGGAGGCATTTTATCAAACATATAACGAATATCTTTAATAAAACCTAAATCAAACATTCTATCAGCCTCATCAAGAACGATGACTTCGATATTTTTTAGGTTGTAGATACCTTGTTTCATGTAGTCAATCAAACGACCACACGTGCCAATAAGAATATCAACACCCGCTTCTAGTTCTAAACGTTGACTTTCATAACCTTCGCCCCCATATACTACACCAAGGCGTAATCCGGTACTTTTCGCCATCTCTTTAGCATCACGGTGAATTTGTATTGCCAATTCACGTGTGGGAGCCATGATTAAGGCGCGTGGTTGATTATGTGTAGGGGCTTCTTTTTGAAGCAAATGATGGAAAGTAGCGGCTAAAAAGGCAATGGTTTTACCTTCACCTGTTTGTGCTTGGCCAGCTATATCAGTGCCTTGCAAAAGAACGGGTAAAGATTTCGCCTGAATAGACGTACAATAGTCGAAGCCCATGGCCTCTAGTCCGGTAACGACTTGCGGAGCAAGATTTAGGTCAGCGAATTTAGTTTCTGTTAAGTGTGTTTTTTTCATGGCGCTAGCTTAACAGTTTTGTTAGCAAAATAGTTGCTTAATAAATAATTAATTAATTCTAGCTAGTTAAATGTAACGAATGTTACATAAACAGTATTGGAAAAGTAGTGAATCACGGTATAATTACCGCAAAGGCGTTTTCGCCATAACAAACGGAGAATATGATGAGTGATAAAATTATTCAGCTAACTGATGATAGTTTTGAAGCAGATGTATTAAAAGCATCGGGTTTAGTATTAGTTGATTTTTGGGCTGAATGGTGTGGTCCATGTAAAATGATTGCCCCAGTACTTGATGATATCGCCACAGAATACGATGGCAAGGTCACTGTTGGTAAATTAAATATAGACCAAAACTCAGTAACACCACCTAAATATGGTGTACGTGGTATTCCAACATTATTACTTTTTAAAGATGGTGAAATTGCTGATACTAAAGTGGGTGCATTATCAAAAACTCAATTAAAAGAGTTTTTAGATAAAAACTTATAAGTTATAAAAAAGCCCGATAACTGAGACCTAAGTTATCAGGCTTTTTGTTTTTAGCAGCGTAAATATCTGCTTACATTTTTATTCTACCTTTACCTAATCAAATTTTAGTGCTAAATTTACCCCCTGAGTACAAAATTACATCGCTTTATCACTATCCTTACTTATTATAAACAACATAAAAAGATTGAAAACACACTAGTGCCGGCAATCGCCCAAGGCACCATCACTTAAAATAGTTTAAGAAACCCCCTATGAACCTTACCGAACTGAAAGAAAAATCCATTAACGAATTGGTTGAGCTTGCCGCGACAATGAAGCTTGAAAACCTTGCTAGAACACGTAAACAAGACATAATTTTTGCTATTTTAAAAGCCCATGCTGAAGGCGATAATGACATTTTCGGCGGCGGTGTTTTAGAGATTTTACAAGATGGTTTTGGTTTCTTACGCTCAGCAGACTCTTCATACCTAGCAGGCCCCGATGATATTTATGTATCACCAAGCCAAATTCGCCGCTTTAGTATGAGAACGGGTGATACCATCCAAGGTAAAATTCGTTCTCCGAAAAAAGGTGAACGTTACTTTGCCTTATTGAAAGTGACTGAAGTTAACTTTGACCGACCTGAAAATACTCGTAATAAGATTTTATTTGAAAACTTAACACCTATTCATCCAACAGATCGTTTCTCATTAGCACGTGGTAATGGTTCAACAGAAGATATTACCGCACGTATTTTAGATTTGGCTTCGCCAATTGGTAAAGGACAACGTGGTTTAATCGTTGCGCCACCAAAAGCTGGTAAAACACTATTACTACAAAATATTGCCCAAAGTATTGCGCACAATAATCCAGACGCAGAACTAATGGTATTGTTGATTGATGAACGTCCAGAAGAAGTTACAGAAATGCAACGTCTTGTTAAAGGTGAAGTTATAGCTTCAACGTTCGATGAACCAGCAAGTCGTCACGTCCAAGTGGCTGAAATGGTAATCGAAAAAGCAAAACGTCTAGTTGAACACAAAAAAGACGTGGTTATTTTACTTGACTCAATTACCCGTTTAGCCCGTGCTTATAACACGGTAATTCCATCATCAGGTAAGATCTTGACTGGTGGTGTTGATGCCAATGCTTTACATCGTCCAAAGCGCTTCTTTGGCGCGGCACGTAACATTGAAGAAGGTGGTAGTTTAACTATTATCGCGACAGCACTAGTTGAAACTGGTTCTAAAATGGATGAAGTTATCTACGAAGAATTTAAAGGTACAGGTAATATGGAATTACACCTGTCACGTAAAATTTCTGAAAAACGCGTTTTCCCTGCTATTAATATTAACCGCAGTGGTACACGTCGTGAAGAGCTTATTACTAAGCCAGATGAATTACAAAAAATGTGGATCTTGCGTAAAATCGTTCATGAAATGGATGAAATAGGTGCGATTGAATTTTTAATCGATAAACTTGCTATGACTAAAACAAATGATGAGTTTTTTGATTCAATGAAGCGTAAGTAATCTAAAGTCTGCTTAAGTCCGTATAGATATACTATATCGACAGACTGTTTTGCCGATACTTCATTACACAAAGCCAGTCACTTCGACTGGTTTTTTAATTCTACCAGTTTCATTAATTAGTGATATTGGTATTAGGACCTAAATACAGCATTATGAAATATAACGACCTAAGAGACTTTATCAGTCAGCTTGAAAAAATAGGCCAACTTAAACGTATTACTCAGCCTATATCTACCCATTTAACAATGACAGAGATCAGTGATAGAACACTCAAAGCTAAAGGACCCGCATTACTGTTCGAAAACGCAGTAAATGAAAAGGGTAAACCATACGGTATGCCAGTGCTTACAAACTTATTTGGTACCCCAGATCGAGTAGCTCTTGGTATGGGACAAAAAAACCTAGGTGCGTTGCGTGATGTCGGTAAATTATTGGCTATGCTAAAAGAGCCTGAGCCGCCTAAAGGTTTTAGGGATGCTTTAAGTAAAATACCTGTCTATAAACAAGTATTAAATATGCCAGTAAAAGTCATTAAAAAACCACTATGCCAACAAATAGTGTTATCGGGTGATGACGTTGATTTAACCAAACTTCCGATACAAAAGTGTTGGCCAGGCGATGTAGCACCTTTAATAACTTGGGGTTTAACGGTTACTCGAGGTCCACATAAAGATCGTCAAAATCTTGGTATATATCGCCAGCAAGTGCTGAGTAAAAATAAAGTCATTATGCGTTGGTTATCACATCGCGGTGGTGCTCTTGATTTTCAAGAATTTAAAAAAGAAAATCCAGGAGAGAGATATCCTATCTCCGTTGCTTTAGGTGCAGATCCTGCCACTATTTTAGGCGCAGTAACACCCGTACCCGATACGCTTTCTGAATACGCCTTCGCGGGTTTATTACGAGGCGCTAAAACTGAAGTTGCTAAATCAATAAGTAGTGACTTAGAAGTGCCAGCGACAGCAGAAATCATTTTGGAAGGCTATTTAGACCCAGAAGAAACAGCGCCTGAAGGACCTTATGGCGATCATACTGGCTATTATAATGAAGTAGATAATTTTCCAGTAATGATAGTAACACATATCACTATGCGTAAAGATGCTATCTATCACAGCACCTACACGGGTAGACCACCTGATGAGCCTGCAATCTTAGGTGTTGCGCTTAATGAAGTCTTTATACCTATTTTACAAAAGCAATTTCCTGAAATTCAGGACTTCTACTTACCACCAGAAGGTTGTTCTTATCGTCTTGCGGTCGTGACCATTAAAAAGCAATATGCGGGGCATGCTAAGCGAGTAATGATGGGCGTATGGTCATTCTTACGACAATTTATGTATACCAAATTTGTAATCGTATGTGATGATGATATTAACGCCAGAGATTGGGAAGATGTTATTTGGGCAATGACTACCCGGATGGATCCGAGCCGTGATACTGTTCTGATAGAGAACACGCCAATCGATTACCTTGATTTTGCCTCACCTGTCTCTGGTTTAGGCTCTAAAATGGGACTAGATGCAACCAATAAATGGCCTGGTGAGACAAGTCGTGAATGGGGTGAACCGATAGAAATGACACAAGAAGTAAAAGATCAAGTTGATGAACTTTGGGATGACTTAGATATTTTGTAGCTGTTAAATTAGATTGCTGACTATACTCAAGTACATTAGCAATGTTAACTTATTATCTCTTAGCACAACTATCCGTTTGCTGATGAGAAATCACCATTAAAGTAGAAAAGGTTAAAGAATGAAGACAGTTAGTTGTCAAATACAGTCGTTATCATCGTTAACGCCTAATGTTTATAAAGTATTATTAAAGGCTAGTGAAAAAGTTGATTTTATTGCCGGTCAATATTTAAACTTTGTTATGGGTGATAACGATAAACGTCCATTTTCAATTGCTAGCTCACCAAATAGTGATTTAATTGAATTGCAAATAGGTGCTTTTGTTGCTGATAGTTACCCTATGCAAGTAATTGAGTGTATTAAAGCGAGTTATGCTAGTGGCGAACCGGTAACCATTGAAATACCTGCAGGTAATGCGCAATTACGAACCGAGAGTGAACGGCCATTATTATTACTTGCGGGTGGTACTGGTTTTTCATATATCAAATCAATGTTTGAGTATTTAGCTGAGCAAAAGTCACAACGACATATCAGGGTTTACTGGGGACTACGTGAAGAAAGTGCTATCTATGAACTTGAAAAGACTATTGCCACTATTGGCAAGCTAGCGCATGCTAATTTTATTCCTGTTATTGAAAATATCGACGAGAACGCCCAGAAACCATGGCAGGGTAAAACAGGCTTAGTTCACCAAGCCGCCATGAATGATATTACTAGTTTTGAATCCTATGATATTTATTTGGCAGGGCGTTTTGACATGGTTGGTGCCATTCGTAGTGACTTTGTTGAACATGGTGCGTTGTTAGAACATATGTATGCCGATGCTTTTGCCTATATTTAATAGCAAACGGATCAATTAGCTAACAGTTAAAGTCTAATAAAAAAGCACGTCAATGAGTTATCATTGACGTGCTTTTTTGTCTCTAAAATATAGCGTAGCGAGGCTAATTTATTGGAAGTTTATTTTTAAGCTATTAACCTTGTTGAAAGCCAGCTTCAGTTAAATTTAGCTGTGCGATAGCAATAACCGCTTGGGTTCGATTACGGACATCGAGTTTTCTAAAAATAGCGGTAGCATGTGCTTTAATTGTTGCCTCGGATACATTTAAATCATAAGCAATTTGCTTATTTAACATGCCTTGCGCAAACATCATTAATATACGGTATTGCTGCTGAGTTAAGCTGGCTACGCGGTCAGCGATGCCTTTATCATTATTGTCTCTTTGCTTTTGCTCAAAGGAGCTGGGTAACCAGATACTTCCTGATAATACCGCCACAATCGCTGAATAAATATCATCAACTGGCGTAGACTTTGGTACAAAACCAGCAGCACCATAGGACATAGCTTTACTGATAGTATCGTGATCTTCATGAGCAGATACAATAACAACAGGAATTTGTGGGAAGTGATTACGGACATGAATTA
Organism: Colwellia sp.; assembly: GCA_046710905.1. Taxonomy (GTDB): domain Bacteria; phylum Pseudomonadota; class Gammaproteobacteria; order Enterobacterales; family Alteromonadaceae; genus Colwellia. Next base: position 50,285 of record JBKEHN010000002.1, on the reverse strand, counting down.
AGGTATTAAAACCATGAGCACCAGGAATATTTAGATCGAGTAACAACAAATCACTATCATTATGGTTAGTGAGCTGTTGCTCAAGTTCTTCAATTGTTTGTGCTTCAAGCCACGTTGTATATGTTAACTTGGCCTTTAATGTCCCTAATAAAGCTTGTCTAAATAAGGGATGATCGTCAGCTATTATTATTTTATCTGGCTGAATCATAACAAATATCCTAAGTAGTGATTACCCATTCTAACGGAAAAACGTTTAATAACAATCCTTAGTTATAAATAGTCATAATAGCTTTCAAAAACAACTTAACACGAGTCGTTAGTATTATTATTAATAATCATTGTTTAGCACTTAAACTGTTACTTGCTGTCTTGGTGTAATAACTATTGTTATATTGTTGCAAAAGATAAAATAGATAAATTATCGATTTAGCTTGAGCCTATTTTTCATGACTTAGTGAGGTATATTCCATTCGAAGCTTAGAGTATAGCTAAAATTATAGATACATTGCCTTGAAAACTGTGTGGTTATTAATAATAAAACCTACACCAATAGGTTGTAAAAGCTACAGATAACTTCTATACGTTCTGCCATTTTAGACTCCAGTTAAAAGGAATACCATAATCAGAATTATCAGTAGTTTTTTTCCATTAATACACTCTTGAAGAGTCACCAATCATTTAATAACTTTTATACTTGCGGTGATTGCATGTGGTAGGAACTAACTATTAAAAATATTAATTATTTTCAATAGGGCCTGTTTATCTTTCGAGATTACTTTTACAGTAGTTTGTTTGATATGCAGGCAAGGCAGAGTAAATCAAGTTTAGCTGGCTACATGAATGTACGATAAGGCAGTATACATATCAAACAAACGGTGCCCTTTGCGAGCATTTAAAACGTTTTACTCATAGTTGCTCGTTTTTACATAGAATTACTATGTTATAAAAATATTGCCGCGAGTACAGTCGTTTTAAATAGCATAAATGTTAATCTTGAAAGATCAACAGACCCTAGTATTTTATAGGCACACTTTTAGCTTTATGGTGTCAATGGATTAGTGCTACCAATTATTCTGTGAAATGATTTCAGCTGCCTGCTTATGAAATAAGGGTAGATATAAGACCGATTTAGTATCCGGATTAAGTTTACCCCATGCAGAAATAAATTTACCAGTAGGAATATCATCTCGTATAGGGAATTCAAAATTGCTACGAGCATATATTCTTTGAGCTTTTTTAGTAGTTAAAAATTCAATGAATTTAATGGCATTATCAACATTTTTAGCTGAATGAGTCATTGCAGCACCACTAATATTGACATGACTGCCAATATTGTTGTTTTGTGGAAGAATAATTCCTAGTTTTTGATAAACTTCGCGGTCACTTTGTTTAATACTATTTGATAACACACCGTAGTAATAGCTATTAGCAATGGCTATGTCACAATCGCCACGGGCAATTTTCCTCATTTGATCTCGGTCATTACCGTGAGGGCGCATAGCTAGATTATTACTAAACTTTTGTACCCACTGCTTAGTCCAATCCTCACCATAGTTATAAATAAAGCTAGCTATCATAGTGCGATTATAAAAGTGATTACCAGTTCTGCTACAAATTCTTCCCTGCCAGTGTTTATCTAACAATGACTCATAGCTTGATAATGAATCGGGTTTAACTCTATCTTTTGCATAAAAAATAGCTCTTACACGTAAAGATAAGCCAAACCAATAATTCTCAGGATCACGTAAATCTTTTGGTACATTAGCCTTTAGAATGGCTGAATCAATGGGTTTAATAAGTTTTAGGTGCTTAGCTTTATCGAGCCGAACTGATCCAACAGTTAGTAAAACATCGGCAAAACTATTATTGCCATCCTGGACAAGACGGTGTATTAATTTATCTGCTTTCCCACTAACAACATTAACTTTAATACCACTTTGCTTGGTAAACTCTTGTATTAACGGTTGAATTAAATCGACTTGACGAAAAGAGTATACATTAACTGTACCTTGAATAGCCTTACTTTCAGCGATAGAACTAGTGTTAAAAAATATCAGTGATAATAGGAATAATAAAAAAAATATTTTCAAAGAAGATCCTAAAATTGTATATTTATAGTAATGAGAATCATTTACATTTAATCATAATTAAGTTATCATGTACAGTGTTGATTTAAAAATACTGGGTTTGTCATAATCGAGTGATTTTACAACAGAGAGGCTCTTCGCGAGTCAAGATACATAATAAAGTAGCAATAAGGTAGTTTAGTGAATTCTTTGATAACTTTTTTTAATAAAGTTAAGTTCATTTGGCAACGATATTCCGGTATTATTTTATTATGGTGTGTCGGATTAATGCTTGCCTACGCGGCATTTTTTACTGTTAATTATTATGAAGAACAACATAACCATCAACAATTCCAAGCAAGCTTTAAAGATAAAGTAACAAGCTTGACTCAAGCTACCACGACTATCTCTAAAGTATTTTTAGCAACGCAAAGTTTATTAAATATTAAACCAGAGTTGAGTCAGCAAGATTTCGCACAATTAATCACCAGAGATTTTCTACTAAATACTGGTATGCTTGGTGTGCAATGGGCTCCCGGTATTGATAATGTTCAAGTCAGAAAATTTGAGGATACAGTACGTACCAAAGGTATTTTCGATTATCAAATAAGATCGATGGCCAATAAAGAATCAAAGTGCTTAGAGTTTGATTCAGATAAGAAATACCCTATTTTATTTGCTCAACCTGCTGAATTGATTGGACATGAGCTTGGTTTACAGTTAAATACTAATTGTGTCATTGCCGCAAGTATGAATAAGGCATTACAAACAGGTAGTATAAGTACAGCTCATTTCAAGAATGAACACAATGAACTTGGTTTCAGGTTATTACTCCCTATTTTCAAAAATAACTCGACAGACCGTGATGACTTACGTGGCTACCTTATTGGTATGGTGATGATTAACCAATTGATTGATACTCTTTGGGGAGATCTTACTAATTCAAAGAATTATCAAGTATCTATCTTTAATAGTAATGATCAAAGCCAAAAAATTTATGACTCTCAATGGCGAAATGAGTGTGCCAAAGGTTGTTACTTACCTGCGCAGCAATCAAAGTTACAGACAACGATTCCTTTTGCTAACCAACTATGGACTATAGAGTTCACTAGGTATGGCTTTGAACCACATAGTAGGCTCTATGCTTATGTTGTTGTGATTTTAATACTCGTATTAACTTTAGGGCTAAGCATATATCTATGGATGTACATTAACCGCGTACGTTGGGCTAATTCGTTAGTTAAAGAGCAAACCGAATCACTGCAATATCAAGCTAGTCATGATGCTTTAACCCAACTTCTTAATAAGCAGACACTTACTAACGAGCTTGAAAAATTAATAAAGAAACAAAGTAGCCATAGTGATTATGGCTTCAGTTTGTTGTTTATCGACTTAGATCACTTTAAAAAAGTTAATGATACAAAGGGACATCTAGTTGGTGATAAATTACTACAGCAAGTCGCGCAAAGACTCAAGAAAATAGCACGCTATGATGATTTATTATTTAGATTTGGCGGTGATGAGTTTGCCGTACTTTTACTTAATGGTGCCAGCCAAAGAACAGTAACTCTAATCGCAGAACGTATATTAAATCAACTTGAACAAGTATATATAATTGATAATAATAAATATCGTATTGGTGCCAGTATAGGCATTTCGGTAGATAATAATATCAATACAAACGCGAATGAAGTGATTCGTAACGCTGATATCGCCATGTATGAAGCTAAACGTTTAGGACGCGGTCAAGTAATTTTTTATCAACCTAATATGTATCAAAGCTTAGTCCATAAACAATACATAGAAGATGAATTGGCTGATGCTATTTGTAATAATCAGTTAAGTTTATACTTACAGCCTATTCATGAAAATCGTACCTTAAAAGGATTTGAAGCGCTTAGCCGTTGGTATCATCGAGAAAAGGGAATGATTTTTCCAGATGAATTCATCGCGGTAGCAGAGGAAACAGGTCTTATCCATATTTTAGGTAAGTGGTTAATAGAGTCAGCGTGTGCTCAGTTGTCTCTATGGTTAGAAGAATACGGGGAACAAAACTGTCCATATATCAGTATTAATATTTCTCCAATACAACTAGCGCAAAGTGATGTAGTAGATCAAATAGCGGATGGACTAAAGCAGTATAATATTCCGGGCAAATTATTAGTAGTTGAGTTAACTGAATCGGCATTAATTGATAATAAATCTATAGTTAAAAATAACTTATCTAATTTACAAGCACTTGATGTCAGAATATTTCTAGATGACTTTGGTACTGGCTTTTCATCGTTATCCTTATTACGAGACTTCCCAATAGATGTTTTGAAAATAGATCGTAGCTTTGTCTTTGATGTCGCTAATAATAAAACTCAACAAGATTCACAAAAGCTTATTAAAGCGATGATCAACATGGCTAAGGCATTGAATATGCAAGTTGTAGCTGAAGGTGTAGAAGATTTACGTACACTGAATTGGCTGAATGAGGCTGGGTGTCATTTAATGCAGGGATATTACTTTTCTAAGCCGTTAGCAATGCATGATGTCGCTAACTATTTAGCTAAACAAAAAGTGTTAAATACGGCCCTTAATTACAATAATAAACAGGGGGGTCGGCCATTAATATTATTAGCAGAAGGTTAATGACTTATAATTAATAGTTAACTAGGGTCTGTTGATCTTTCTATATTATTTTTACTGCTATTTGTTGGGTATTTATACAAGGCAGAGCCTTAGTAATGTGGTTATCCCACATAAAAAGGCGATAACGCTGTGCAAAGGATTCGACTAAAAGCGTTTTACTCTGTGTTGAGTAGTATTTGCTCAGCGTGACTAGGCTACATAATACACGCCGCGATTAACAGGCTTTTATCTCGAACAAAATTTAACCACGAAAAGATCAACAGATACTAATATCTATTGGAATAAGATATATAAAATAAATGTAATTAGTAAGTTGTGCAGTATCCCACATAGACTGATAACTTGAGGCTAGCAGTCTATGTTAATTCAAGAGCTATATTTTAGGAATACGAGCTAATACAGCAACTAACAATTGCCAGTATTGTGCAACAGTCGCAATTTCTATTTTTTCGTCTGGTGAGTGAGGGAAGTTAATCGTTGGTCCAATAGACACCATATCCCAATGTGGGTAAGCGGTTTTAAATAAACCACACTCCAAACCGGCATGAATTACCATTACCGCGGGCACTTTATTAAAGAGGCTTTGGTAAGTATTTCGAACTGTCTGCATGATTGCAGAGTCACGATTAGGCTTCCAGCCTGGGTAAGCGCCTGAAAAAACGACGTTAGCACCAGCAAGTTCAAAAACAGATTGTACCATACGTTGGGTTTCTAAGCGGCCGTCATCATGTAAGCTGCGTATTAACACCATAGCGTTAAGTTTACGGCCTCGCGTATTAATAACGCCTAAATTGAGTGACGTCTCAACAATACCGTCAATGTCATCACTCATACGAATCACGCCATCAGGGCAGGCATTTAGCGCGCGTAAAATTGCCGCTTGAGTTGCTTTTGTCCAACACTGATCAAAATCTTCTGGCGAAATTAATAGCATGTTGATATCAGTTTCTATAGCACCTAAGTTAGCGCTAATCGTTGCTACATATTCTGCTAAAGTAAATTTTAATGCCTCGATTTGATCTTTGCCTACCACGAAACTCGCATTAGCTTCTCGAGGTATAGCATTACGTAAACTACCACCATTAAGTTCTGTCAGGCTGATATCAAAGTCAATGCTAGCAGTCAGTAAAAATCGTACTAATAACTTGTTAGCGTTTGCGCGACCTGTATGTATATCAACACCTGAATGACCACCTTTTAAGCCGGAGATAGATAAGTTGAACGCTTGGCAATCGTTAGGAACATCTTCAAACGTTAGTGGGAAGTTGGCGTTACCATCAATACCACCAGCACAACCCATGTAAACTTCGCCTTCTTGCTCTGAATCGGTATTAATTAAAATATCACCATCAAGCCACCCTGCTTTTAAACCAAAAGCACCGGTCATGCCAGCTTCTTCGTCAATAGTTACTAATACTTCTAAAGGGCCGTGAGGAATATCATCGCTGGCTAAAACAGCTAAGGCGGAAGCTAAACCAACACCATTATCAGCGCCTAAGGTTGTTCCTTTTGCGGTAACCCAATCACCTGATTCAATAATATACGGTTTAATGGGATCGGTTAGAAAATCGTGTTCAGTATCGTTATTTTTTTGTGGCACCATATCCATGTGTGCTTGTAAAATTACGCCTTTAAGGTCTTCCATACCAGCTGTTGCTGGTTTTTTAATAATTAAGTTACCAACAGCGTCTTCTTTAATCGCCAAGCTAAGCTCTTTAGCCCAGTCTTGTATCCATAAAGATATTTTTTTTTCATGTTTTGATGGGTGTGGAATACCACAAATTTTTTCAAATAGTTGCCATAAGCGAGTAGGTTGTAATTGTGACAGAGTAGTCATCGTTTTCCTCGAAAAATTATAAGATTATTTACTACAAGTCGTAGATATTACTGCAACATGTAGCTTGATGATGACAGTTATCCTATAATTATTTGTTGGCCATTAGAAATTGCCATTGTTCAGCAAAGTCAGTACTTGGTTTTTTACTGTAGCCTGATCTAACATATTGACTGATTTTACCTTCAGCAAACGATACTAATAGGCTAGCCAAGGCGGCTTCACTAATGGTAAAGGTTTTACCTTCACGTAATTTGCGTTCTCGTAATACTTGTTTAAATTGTGATTCTAATTTTTCAAAAAACTGATGAACTCTGCTGCGTAAACGTTCATTTTCACCCATTAATGCATCACCAGCTAATATTCTACACATACCTGGATTTCGCTCAGCAAAAATGATTAAAACATGTAGGATATGATGGCAGCGTACCAAGGCTTCTTTGTGATCTGCTAGAATTAAATTAATACGTGAAAAAATAGATTCTTCAATAAAGTCGATTAATCCCTCAAACATACGTGCTTTTGATGGGAAATGTCGATATAACGCGGCTTCTGAAAAGCCGACTTCAGCTGCTAGCTTTGCGGTCGTGATACGCTGTCCTGGACAGTTTTGTAACATTAACGCTAAGGATTCTAATATTTGGTGTTTACGGTTTGGTTTCTGGTTTTTATTTTGTGTGGCGACCATATAAAAATATTCTCTATTGTTATTGTTCTATCCGTTAAGCTAGATGATTTTAACCCGCTCTAAAAATAATTTATATTCTCTTATTATTTAGTGATTTTTACTAAATAATGTTGATTGATTAAAGATACAAGTTGTTTAGCCACAATTCTCTTACTGGCTAAGGGTATTTCAATCTTATCAATCGAACTATAAAGGGTTAGGGCATTATCATCACTGTTAAAGCCTTGTCCAGCTTTAGCAACATCATTGGCTGCGATTAAGTCTAAGTTTTTACGCATTAATTTGCCACGAGCATAGTGTTCAATGTTTTGGGTTTCTGCAGCAAAGCCGACGATAAATGGCTTATTAATTAACTTTGCTACATCAGCAACAATATCATGATTTTTGATAAGAGACAGTTGCATATGTTGATTATCTTTTTTAATTTTTTCATTAGAAATATCGGCCACTCGATAATCAGCTACGGCTGCACAAGCTACCAAGGTAGTTGCTTTTGTAACAGCTGTTAGTGTTTTTTTATGCATTTGTTCAGCACTAATTACTTGAATAAGCTCGCAACCTAATGGCGCAGAAATATTCACAGGACCAGAAATTAACGTCACTTGGGCGCCAGCACGTAATGCTGCATGAGCAATGGCATAGCCCATTTTACCCGAGCTATGGTTAGAGATATATCGTACAGGGTCTATTGCTTCACGTGTAGGCCCCGCAGTAATCACCCAATGCTGTCCTTGTAAGTATTTATCAGCAAAAAAGTCGTTAGTCAGAGCAACTAATTCATTCACATCTAACATGCGCCCTAAACCTATATCACCACAAGCTTGTTCTCCAGCACCTGGGCCCCATAGATGAAATCCCCACTGTTTTAATTGATTGATATTCGCTTGTGTGGCTTTGGTGTGCCACATTTGTTGATTCATTGCAGGAGCAATAGCGATAGGTGCGCTGGTTGCTAAGCATAATGTTGACAGTAAATCATTCGCCATACCTGCAGACATGCGGGCAATAATATCAGCAGTAGCTGGAGCGATAACGATAAAATCAGCCCATTTAGCTAATTCAATATGTCCCATAGCAAGTTCAGCCTGGCTATCGAGTAAGCTATCACTAACATGGTTACCAGATACCGCTTGAAGCGTTAAGGGCGTAATAAAAGCTTTTGCGCCTTCCGTCATAACCACACGTACATCTGCGCCATGATCTTTAAGTCGACGTACTAATTCTGGTGTCTTGTAGGCCGCGATGCCACCGGTAATACCCAGTACTATTTTTTTATCCTGTAGAATTTGCATAACCTGCTAATCTTAAAGTAAGCAATATGACCGATAAGATAACATTTATTGCCTTTATTTAGAAACAAGAGTTGCTAAATAGGTCTGATTTACAAGTGGTAATAAATACAAAAAGGTAAAGCAAGGATGCACTTATGTTAAAAGAATTAAAGTTAAAAGAAGCAAAGCTTAATAAATCCGTGTTAAGTCAATCGTTTTTAAACCCAAATGCATTAAAAAACTGGCCAGAATTAGAAAGACCAAGAGAGAAATTAGTGCATTTGGGCTCATCAAGTTTAAGTGATGCTGAGCTGTTGGCTATATTCTTACGTACTGGCGTAAGGGGTTGTAATGTCGTCGATCTTGCCCGTCAATTATTGAGTAGTTTTGGTAGTTTAGCAGCCATACTTTCGGCAAGTCAGGAAGATTTCTGTAAAAGATACGGGCTTGGTACTGCCAAGTATGTGCAACTACAGGCTTGTTTAGAAATGTCTAAACGGTATTTAGCGGAGGAATTAAAAGAGGTCGATTGCTCTTTGACCTCCTCAAAAGCTACACGCGATTACTTGTTGAGTGAGTTACGCTTAGAAAGTCGTGAAATATTTGCCGTATTATTTTTAGATAATCAGCATAAAATTTTAATATTCGAACGGTTATTCTTTGGTACGCTAAATGCCGCGGCAGTTTATCCTCGCGTTGTGGTTGAGCAAGCACTAAAACATCATGCTGCAGCGGTAATACTTACCCATAACCATCCCTCTGGTGTTGCGGAAGCAAGTCTTGCTGACAAACAAATCACAGAAAAATTGATTCAAGCGCTACAGCTAATAGATGTGCGGGTTTTGGATCATATTATTGTCGCAGGAAATCAATGCTATTCCCTGGCTGAACACAATGAAATTTTCTAATCTTACTGAATATACTGGTAATTATCTGCTAAAAATATGAAAGGCAATTACTTTTAAAGAAGAACTTATACCAATTCTATTAAGTTTATGATCTTGTTGTGCACAGGGAAAATAAATCAGGGCAAGGCGCTTGATTGAGCAATAGCTAGTTATTGGGATTAAGAGCAACGCAGACATGGAGCATTTTAACCCGCACAAGTGGGCAATGAATTAATGGAATTGGTATTAAGTAATAATTAAAAAAGAAGGAACGTCTGATGACCGATAGTCGTAACGATGAAATTGAACGCCAAATATCGTTTCGTTTAGATATGGAAAAAGAATTAGTAGAGATTTTTTGGGTAGATGAAAAAGGTCAAAAGTATAATAAAAGTATTACCTGTTTAGACTTTTTACGTGGAGGGTAATAAAATTAGATTGTGATCAACACTTACCGGTAAATATCACAGTAACAGTGGTATTAAAATCTGTTAATGCCAAAAATAAAAAGCTTTACGGTAAAGTGGTTCCTAGTATTAAGCAAGATAATGACTGGTTCGAAATCGTCTTAATACTAGAGGAAGGTGTTTAACAAATAAAGAAAATGAGGCTTATTGAAGTAAAAGCACTTTCTTGAAAGTGAACTACAACTAGCACAGTAATATATTAATTATATTGTGGTGAGGGACGGTACTAAACATAATAATATTAATGGGTGGTGAGAAAGGTAATAGTGATAAAAGCTGCTTAGCTCAAAGTTTAGCGATATATTTTGTCAGAAATAAGAAAGCCATTGTCTTAATGATTGATTGCGATCCTCAAAGAACGACCTCTGACTGGATACAAGCAAGGAATGTTGCTGCTTTATTACCCGCTATTGACTGTATCTAATTTTATGGGAGAATTAGACATGATTTATTAAGTTTAGTGTAACACTATAACTATGTTGTGGTCGCTTGTGATGCTCAAGACAATCTAGCGCTGCGTGCTGTGATGTCTGTTGCTGATCATGTAGTTATCCCCCTTAAGACCTAAAAGGCGGGATTTGAAAACAGTATCTCATATGGAAGATATGAGAGTACCTGTAAAATATTGAATCCAAAAATGATAGCTTCATTTGTTATTACTCAATGCCTATCACTACCAAACTAATTAGGACGAATACCTGAAGAAAAAGTAGTGTGCAGTTCTTATGGAATTAATGTTTTAGATGCCGTTACCTATAACTGAAACGTTTATGACGATAGTGAAGCGCTCGATTCTTCTGTTATTGAAATAGATCCTACAGGTAAAGCTGCCCAAGAGATGATGACTATTGCCGAGGAATTATTGGCGATAGAACCGGATAATTCACATGAGTTTAACTGATTTAAAAAAAGGTAAGAATAGCAAAAAAGAAGGAAGAACTTCACTATTGATGAATTTATTTCCGATGCTGAAGATTACGCAAAAGGCGCGCCTAAAATTGTTAGTAAATTAACTAACTAAGTACAAGCCAGTCAGAAACTAAACTCAAATAAGCCATTAGTGAAGCTAAGCGTTATGTTGAAATGACTGCAGTAGAGTATCAGAAAATAGCTGAAGTAGTAGCTAGAATTAGAACTCGCGCGGATAAACCCTTCAGGCGAGTAACATTTACCTTAAGTGAAGAAGCGATAGTTCAGTTACATGACTTATCTCAAGGTTCAGACTTAGCCCAATCACATATATTAGGTATTCTTATCGACGAATTGTGCCAGAAAGAACAAAATGAACCATTGAAAAAATTACTACAATCAAGAATTAGTTGATTGATAAATTGTATTAGCTTTTCATCCTTAAAATAGATAAAATTTAATCGAGTATTTATTACCCAAGTGAAATTTTTTTGTATCTTTCCTATTTAACTACATGAAAATTGTTGATAAGTAATGTTTTTTTAGTATTTACTTATTAAAACTAGTATTAGTTATTCAATTTCTCTATAATATGCCACCTTTTTCAGGATCCCGAGACGACGGTCTTGGGGAAATGTAGCTCGAGCTGAAATTAATATTGGAGTACTCATATGTCTAAAATTTGCCAAGTAACAGGCAAAGTGCCAATGGTTGGAAACAACCGTTCTCACGCAAGAAACGCGACTCGTCGTCGTTTTTTACCTAACCTTCAATCTCACCGTTTTTGGGTTGAGAGTGAAAATCGTTTCGTTAAATTACGTTTAACTCCGAAAGGAATGCGTATTATCGATAAAAAAGGTATTGATGTAGTTTTAACTGACATCCGTGCCCGTGGCGAAAAAGTTTAATAACTTTATTTTAAGGAAATTATTATGCGCGATAAAATTCGTTTAGTTTCTAGTGCTGGTACTGGTCATTTTTATACTACAGATAAGAATAAAAAGACTATGCCTGAAAAAATGGAAATCAAAAAGTTTGATCCAACCATTCGTAAGCACGTAATTTATAAAGAAGCTAAAATTAAGTAATTAGTTTTGTTTCTACTAAAAACCCAGTCTATCTGGGTTTTTTTATACCTAAAATAAAGTATTAAAAACATATATGCATGTGTTGAGGTTGTAATACGCGCTATTAAATAAAAAGTTCAGTATGATATATCTATTAGTTTTATTGGAACATGTAAATGAAATTATCGAGAACAGGCTGGAACAACGTCATTATTTTTTCAGTGATGACGATAATTTTAGTCATCAATGCCACTAACGATAAACTCTTCCCTAACGAAGATAATGAAAATAATTCCCAGCGGTTAATTTTGCCACAACATGCGGTTATTTTAACGTTAGCAATCGATCTGCCAGATAAACAACAGGTATTACTCGAACGCGCCGGCCTTAGTTGGCAGTTAACTACTAAAGGGTTAATACTGGTAAAAACGGAACAGCAAATTGAACAGATGATTTTTGCCTGGCAACAGAGTAGTGGTTTAGTACAGGCAGCGGAAATTGTTATCGATAGTGACCAAAGCATAGTAGTAAAAATTGTCTTAGCAGGTGAGTCGCAAGGGCGAACCTTTATACTATACCCACTCAGTGACCAACTATTAGTTTATCAGCAACGAGATGATATTTGGTTAGCACTACCTGCAACAGTAGCGCAACAATTATTACCCATTAGCTTTTAATATCAAACGGAACAATAAATTAATCTGATTGGTATAATTGTCTGATTCGATAGACAGCGATTACCATTGCCCCATAAGAAGAAATTATGCCAGAATTACCCGAAGTAGAAGTTTGTAAGCGTGGCATAGAGCCACATGTCTTAAATCAAATTGTTAGCCAAGTCTTAGTTCGTAATTCTAATATGCGCTGGCCAATTACTCCGACGATTTCAGAAATTTGTAGTGAAAAGATTATTTCTGTTAACCGCCGAGCTAAATACCTCTTGCTTGAGACTGCTAGAGGTATATTAATGTTACATCTAGGTATGTCAGGTACTATTAGAGTAATTGATAAAGATACACAGGTGACCAAACATGATCATTTTGATTTAGTTTTAGAAAATGGATTAGCTCTAAGACTCAATGACCCACGTCGTTTCGGATCTGTATTATGGGTTACAGAAGATATCAATGAGCACCCGTTAATTATAAAACTTGGCCCAGAGCCACTATCTTCTGATTTTACAGATGATTGTTTGTATGAAAAGTCCCGTAAAAAGACAGCCCCGATAAAAACTTTTTTGATGAATAATCATATAGTCGTTGGTGTGGGTAATATTTATGCGAATGAAAGCTTATTTAAAGCGGGAATAGATCCAAGGAAGCAAGCAGGAAAAATTTCTAAAAAGCGTTATATAGAATTAACCACACATATTAAAGAAACATTAGCTCATGCGATTGAGCAAGGCGGTACTACTTTAAAAGACTTCACTCAATCAGATGGTAAGCCAGGATACTTTGCACAAGAGTTATTAGTTTATGGCAGAGGAGGACAGCTTTGTTTTATTTGTAAAGAAAAATTACAAGAAATTAAACAAGCAGGTAGAGCAACAGTATTTTGTCCTCAATGCCAAAAGAAATAACTTTTCCAAGTATGTAACAAAGATTAGTTTACTGTTTCCCTGAGGAAATTTTTGTACCTAAATGAGTAGTTGTTACTATGAAAATTTAGATTAAAAAACGTACCTGTAAATCGTATCTGAATTTAATGGTTTTTTATTTTATAAGTTCTTTTAAATGAGTGAATTAACTAGCCGTCATACTCATTAGGTACGAAATTCAGCGTCATATATAAACCAAAGTGTGCCGCTTAGGTATAAGTCCTTATATCATTGCTCAGCGCGTCAATGAGGTGATTATTCGTGACGGACGCTTGCGTTGAACTATCCCAGATGAAATATGCTCTGTAGTTGGCTTATCTGTCCTCAACGTTGAACGACGTGCAAAGTGCTTATTACTAGGCTTTTCAACCGCTACTATACTAATGTATTTAGGCATGTCTGGTACAGTTAGGATAATTGAGTAAGATACACCAATCGTAAAACATGATCACTTTGATTTAGTTTTTCAATATGGAAAGACCTTACGGTTGAATGATCCTAGGCGCTTTGGAGCGGTTTTATGGTTAGCGAATGATGAAGATAAACTCGGCTTATTAAGTAAATTAGGTTCAGAGCCATTGAGTGATGATTTTTCTGAAGGTTATTTGTTTGGTAAGGCTAAAAATAGAAAAGTACCTATCAAGACCTTTATAATGAATAATCATGTGTTGGTGGGCGTAGGTAATATCTATGCTAATGAAGCGCTTTTTCAAGCGGGTATTTTACCGACTTCGCAAGCTGGAAATATTGATGAGCAACGGATGAACCGTTTAACTTATATTATAAAAAAAGTACTGAGTGCTGCTATTGCTCGAGGAGGCACTACACTCAAGGATTTCACTTAAGCGGATGGCAGGCCAAGCTATTTTACTCAATCACTGATGGTATATGGTCGTGCAGGGCAAGATTGTATGATTTGCCAGACCATATTGCTTGAAATTAGACAGTCTAACCGTAGTTCTGTTTTTTGCCCTAGCTGTCAACAAGATTAATCTTTAGTTTGCTCGAGTGCCGCTTTTACTACAGGATGAACAAATTGGCTAACGTCGCCTTGATGAAGTGCTACTTCTTTAACTAAGGTTGATGAAATAAATGAATTTTCTTCAGCTGGGGTGAGAAATACGCTTTCAAGATCTGGCGATAAGCGACGATTCATGTTGGCTAGTTGAAATTCATATTCAAAGTCAGAAACCGCTCTTAAACCACGAATAAGTACTTTAGCTTGATATTGCTTGGCAAAGTCAACTAATAGGCCACTAAAGCCAACGACAGTTACATTAGTTAAATGTTGAGTTACTTGCTCAATCATGGCAACACGGTGCTCTAAATCAAAGCGAGGCTGTTTACTTGGGCTTGCAGCAACACCAATAATTACTTTACTAAATAGTTTACTGGCACGAACAATTAGATCGCTATGACCATTGGTAACTGGATCAAAAGTGCCAGGGTATATCGCTTTTATTATCATGTTTTGTTATATTTTTTGTCAATCGTTAGCTGTTATTGTAATGGGATAACTAACTTAGTGACAAGTATTTATACTTTAAATATTACTGCTAAGTCATGGATAATCAACAAAAATGAATAAGTAATTACAAAGAAAAGTAAAAAACCTTAAAGTATTTACTCAAAACACTTTATATCTACTGAATTTTGATAGTATTATTGAGCTAGTTTAAATCAAATAAAATAAGAAGTAGTTGTATGAAAACCCGTGATAAAATAATCCAAGCCAGTATTGAATTATTTAATGAGCAAGGAGAGCGTAATGTTACCACCAACCATATCGCTGCTCACTTAGCCATTAGCCCTGGTAATCTCTATTATCATTTCCGTAATAAAGAAGACATTATTTTATCTATTTACCAAGAGTATGCACGTAGTTTGTTATTAGAGACCTTACCAAAGGTATCTGCAGACTTAAAGCCACTAGATTCACTTGTTTTATATATGGATTCTGTTTTTCAAACGACAATGAAATTTCGTTTTTTTTATAGCAACCTACCTGTGTTACTAGATAAAAATCCAGTCTTGCGGGAAAAATATGTTGAAGTGCAGCAATCTATTTCAGAGCGAGTTAGTCAACTACTGATTTCATTAAGATCATCTGACTTTATTGACTTTAATGATGATGAATTAGCAGATATTGTTAGTATATTACGTCTCATTAATACCTTTTGGGTAAGTTTTCATCAAACACAAACCATGGTTAATGAAGTCAATGACTCAGTATTCTACCAAGGTGTACTTAAAATATTAGTCATATTACGTCCCTATACTAAAATACAAGCTATGAGTGAACTTAATCAAGCGCGTGATGTGTATCAGCAAAAGTATCAAAAAAAAGAGTGAGACAGCTTAGATAAAGTTAAGCGATTAATTCGAATTGAAAGTTATTAGGTTTTTCATAACCTTGACTTATCTTGAAATAAAAATTTTCAATACGATTTGCTCGCTGTAGTACATCATTAGATTGCAGGCTATTGGTATCGTGATTAGAGGCTGACTGTTGATTTGATGTGCTAGAAGTAATTGCTTCTTGTGCGGATAATGTTTGATTGATTAATGTATCAAAATCATTATTACCATCATGGTCTTTATTATCATTAAAAGTGGAACGAATATTTATATTTAAGTTGCTAGCGGGGATTGATTGAGCTGGTTCATCATTTGTTAGTGCGAATAGCTCAGATTGTGCAGTAAGAATTTTTTGTACCGCACTTGCTGCAACTCGAGAATCTTGTGCCGATGGGTTTACTGGTGCTAATGCCGCAGCATGTACTCTTTGCATCTTAACTATTGTTGCTTTAGGATCACCAGGCATACTGCTTAAGTCAACAGCTACTTCTCCCCCCACAGCATATTTTTTTCCATCAGGTCCTGTTGCAAAGGTATATGAAGGAGATCCTGTTACAGCACCTCCTGCTGTAGCGTGGGCTAATTCGTGTGCTCTTACTTCTTTATCTCTTTGTTGTAATTGACTGATAACTCTTTCATCGGCGATTACTTGCTTACTTTCTTCGTCAGCGTTATCATTTTCCGAAGTACTACTGATAGTCTTTTCTTGTTGCTCTTCTTTATTTTGTCTACCTTGTTGTTCGCCCTGCTCCGTAATAGAGCTTGCATCATTTTCCGCTTGTTTTCTTAAGTTAGCAAAATCTACTTGTTCGTTAACTTGAGCAGGTGTACGAGCACGCTCTTTGTCTGAAGCGACACCTTTCTCAGCTACTGATGGATTAGCTGCGGTAACTTGCGTGATAATTTCTCGTTGATGATTTTCACGACGTAAGCCTTCTGTAGGTGGGTTGACTACTGTAGCTAAGGGTAAACTTGTTGTATGCGGGGTGATATTCATAAATAAAATTATTCACCAATAATTAAAACGCTAATTGTTAAGCGGTCACATCTAGTAGGGTGCCAAGAGCATCATCAGCACTTTTAATCACTTCTGTTGATGCTTTTGCTTGATATTCAGCTACCTTGAGGGTCACAATTGCTTGGTTTAAATCAGGTACTTCTAAATTACTGTTTGGCTTACTCACCTCTGTGTTTATTTCACCATCACTGGCTAAATTTTTTTGTGACTCATTACTCAAATTCGCACTGGCAACAATGTCAGCGGCAGCTTGCTCAGCAGTAGCTTTCGCATTTTGTAGGCCCTGTAAGCCTGAATTTAGTGCTGATGAAATTTCCACAGATATTCCTTTGCGGTGAATAAAGACTGATGGTTAATTATTAGTCAAAAGTACAGAAAAGTAAAGCTGTTATTACCTCTATCTACTCTTTGACATTAGTTAAAACGTGATTCTAGCCAAGTTAATAACACTTGATAAAAGTCATCAAGATGAGAAATAAATGGCGCATGAGAAGCATTACTGAATAAGTGTAAGTCGCTGCTAGGGACTAAATAAGTAATTTGTTCAATCACTGTTTTAGGTACTAAGCTATCGTTGTTTCCGTATAAACGTAAAAACGGTTTTTTGATCGTTGATAAATTTAGACGTAGATCACACTGACTTAATAATGCTAGTGAATCGGATAAGGTTTTTTGGCTAGGTAGCGGGTGTGCCATAACTAACTCGGTGATCAGTTTTAAATCTTGTCGTATATGAGGGCTACCCATCGCTTGAATCTTTAAGAAACCACTAATTGTTTTGGCGATATCCTTGGCCAATTGGCTATGAAAGCTCTCGAGAACATTTTCTTTTATACCCGGCCAATTATCTAAGGGTTGTTCGATAAAATATGGACTACTGGCAACCGTAATTAATGCTAATACTTTTTCAGGGTACTTGAGCGACATTTCTGTTGCTATTAGACCACCTAATGACCAGCCAAGGTAAATAGCAGGTTGATCAATTACTTGCTCGATATGATGGCAAATATTGGCTAAAGAATAAGGGGCTATATCAACAGCACTATTGATACCAAAACCCGGTAGATCAATGGTTATTATTTGATAGTTATTGTTTTTATTCTCATTGAATAATGCTAAAAGTGGTTGCCAAACACCTGAATTTAAGCCCCAACCATGAAGCATAACAATAGGAAGTACTGTTTTATTAAGAATGTTATTAGGAGAAAATGTGGAAAATGTTAAGCTTTTTGCCATGCTTATAACTGCACTATAAATATCATGGTATTAGTTTATATCATATTGAACGATAGCAAAAGGTAAGCAAATGTTATGGAAGCTAATGTTAAGGAAGTTTAAGAGGTGTTGTACTAGTATTAGTTGTTGTGACTTATGCGGTGAAAACGTAGGTAATAGCGTCTTACTTGATTATTCACTACCACAGGCATTACTTTGCCAATATTGCATAAACGACTTACCTTATTTTAATCAGAACCTAATCGCGGGTAATTTATTAAGTTGGCCAGCTATTCATCGGACCTTACCTCATATTCACTTTGACCAACTGTTTGCTTTATCGCCTTATATTTACCCGTTTAATAAATGGTTAGGTCAGATAAAATATTTAGGTCGTTTCGAGTTAGCCCATTTATTCGGTGCTTTACTTTGTGCTCAGTGGCAAGCAATGTTACTAAATAAAGTAGCAATATCTATTGAAATACGACCTATTGATTTGGTGATATCCGTGCCTTTACATGTGAAGAAGTGGCAAATTCGAGGTTATAACCAAGCGCACCTCATAGCGAAGTCTTTTGCTGGACAATTGGCACTAACCTATGATGCTAATGTAGTGATGAGAATAAAAAACAATGATAGTCAGATGGGGAAAACAGGTAGTCAACGGCGAAAAAATTTAGCGGATGCCTTTTCTTTGCAAGGAAAGTTAGCAAGCCATATCAAGCATGTACTAATAATTGATGATGTTGTCACTACGGGCACTACAGCCAGTGAAATAAGCAAACTATTAAAACAAGCAGGTGTTGAAACTGTTACCTTAGTAGCGGTTTGCTTAACTTTACCTAAGGCAAAGAAGAGTAGCGTCGTAGTAGGTTAATCCTTAATAAATTTATTTATATGGCGCAGAAAATATCTTACTGAAAAATAAACTATTCGCCAGTAATTTTGCACTACCATGCCAGTAACCCCTAAATGCGAGTACTTCTGTTGTTGCTATTACTCGGCCTTTACCTACATTATGAGCAATAATGGCGGCATTATGTGCTAATCGATTAACTAAATTTTTGTCAGTATAGCCACTAAGTAAAGGTGCTGGCGTATATTGCGCTAATGTAACAAACGGTTGCTTAGGATGTTCCATGATTAAATTACTATTACGAAATACGGGTAATAATGCTTGTTGATAGCCATAAGCGAGTGGATGACTAATATCAAGCTCTACTTGAAAAATTGCGCCAGCAATACGTTTTCGGCTAGCGAGACCTGCTTTATCCTGATAGCTGAGATCCTCATTATCAAACAACTGATTTATCTGTTCTTTACTAACAAATCGAGCTTGTAATATTTCTTGCTTTGCTAACCACTGAGCCGCACGTTTTTGGCCGATAATGACACCACCTTGTTCAACCCATTTTTTCAATTGCTTTGCCGTCCGCTCAGTAATATGCTGATAATTACCATCTACAAGGATGATATGGGTATAACTTGATAAATCAACTTTTATTAACTGAGCATGATCAATAATAGAGAGTGGAATATTTAAGACTTTATCAAGGTAAAATCGTACTTCACCTGATTCATACTGAGAAATACCAGAGCCACCTACTAAGAGTGTCTTAGCCTTACTAATTGGCTTTAATGAATTGCTACCAATATCGACGCCTTTTATTGTTAAACCGGTACTTATACTATCTAAGGTAATACCTGTACTATTACTGGCAGCAAGTAAAGTCGCTTGCCAATCTGGATTTTGTTGAATACCCGCAGGGATTACTATACTGCCTACTTTAAAGTGTTTGCTTTTACCATTAATTACGCTGGTAAAAGTCTTAGTTGCCACACGTGCTTTGATCTTATTCGCTAGCAGGTTATTAAGTAATTTCGGTGCTAAAAAATGATGCCATTCAAAAATATAGCCGTAAGTAGAATTACTTTTATTGTTTTGTGAGAACTCTACTGGTTTGCTCCATGCTAGATTGGCAAGTTTAAGGCCGCGAGTACGTTTGATTTGGATAGATTCAATATTCATTGCCAACGGCATTGTCCAACCAGAAACATCATAAAAAGTATTATCTTCAAAATCAGTTTGTTGATTAAACAAAGCTTGAATGAGTCGAAATTGAGGTTGTGCAAGAGGCACATAATAGCTGTTATTCTTTAGATATTTTTTATCATTAAATTCAAAGTCAGCATTCAGTGGATAAACATTTATTTTATGTTGTGTAAGTTTTGACAACAAAGCATTGAGGCGGAAGTTATCGTTACTTTCATGTAACAAATAACCAGAGAAATCTTGTTTTTTGGCTAATTTATCGCTTTGCTGATAAAAATCACTACGATATTGCTTTAATTGCTCTTTATTTTTCCAAGCACCATTTATAGTAGAAAGCGATGTAGTGACATGATTTTGTATACTAAATTCTAAAGTAAGTAGGCCATTGATTGTTTCTTGCTGCATGCCTCTGGCACTAGCTTGTTCAAACAAAATGCCAATGCTGCCATTAATATCTGGGTAGGTAGAGCCTTTACCGTAGTAAAAGTCATCGAAATTCTCTTCACTATAATAAAGACGTTTTTGCTTATCTAATGCCGCCGCATGAAAGTTAGCCAAGGTAGTAGTTAATTCTATATTTCTTTTAGGCGTTAGGGGATGAGTACGACTTTGAATACCGGGTTGAAAAAAGTAACTGCTGTTATGACCCATTTCATGAAAATCACCAACAACATGGGGTTGATATTGATGAAAGTACTCTAATCTATGTTGGCTTTCTTGTTGAGAAAGTAATAACCAATCGCGGTTTAAATCAAACCAAAAATGATTGGTACGACCGGTAACCCAGTCTTGGTGATGTTCTATGTGATTAGCATCGCTATTGTCAGTAGAGTTACGGTAAGTGCTAACCCAATTTACAAATCTGTCCATGCCGTCAGGGTTAATGCTCGGCTCTAATACGATCACTGTATTGGCAAGGAGTTCAGCTATTTTTTCATCAGTATTAGCGGCTAAATAATAGGCAACTATCATGGCCGCATTAGCGCCACTTATTTCATCGCCATGTACGCTATAACCTAACCAAATAACTAAGGGAGCTTTGTCAGCCTTTTGTTTGTTAAGCTGGTCTTTCTTCTTACTTGCCTTTTGAGAAAGAATGTCTCGGTTATTAAGGATACTCGATAAATTTGCTAAGTTTTTAGCGCTAGAAATAGTCACTAGGAGCTGCTCTCGCTGTTGAGCTGTTTTCCCCATTGAGGTAATACTGACCCGTTTAGAATCTTTGGCTAGCAGATAAAAATAGCTTTTTAGTTGATCATGTCTGACATGACGTTGGCCTATTTCAAAACCTAAGCTCTTACTAGGTAAAGGTATTTCGCTATTAAATTGACTACCTTTAGGTAAGTAATCTTGTACCGGCATAGCAATAAGTTTGGTGGAGTAGAGCAGAGTAATTGATAAAATTATAATTCGTATAAGTAACATCTAGATGGCCTCGTTTATCGACTGGTCTAAGGTATCAAACAAAAGCGTAAAAATCATTAGCACATAAGCAAATAGCAGCGTAAAATAGTTATACTTGAGTAAAATAGTCAGGTATTTTCAACTGAATACTCTAAAGTGACATTTAAATAAATGTTAAAGTGATTTTAGAGTGATAAAAGTATCCAAGAGCAGAGAGAGCTAAAACAATGATCACTATTTCAGAAAATGCACAAAAGCATTTTATCAAATTACTTTCGCAACAAGCTGAAGGTACCCATATCCGTGTTTTTGTTGTAAACCCTGGCACCGCGAAAGCTGAATGTGGCGTTTCATACTGCCCACCTGACGCGGTTGAAGCAGATGATATAACTCTACCTTTTGAAGGCTTTTCAGCGATGATTGATGCTGATAGTAAAGGCTTTTTAGAAGAAGCTGAAATTGATTTTACTACCGATCAAATGGGCTCACAGCTTACGTTGAAAGCCCCTAACGCTAAATTACGTAAAGTAGCTGATGACGCACCATTATTTGAACGTGTGCATTACTTCTTACAAGCTGAAGTTAACCCTCAGTTAGCAGGGCATGGCGGTGAATGTACTTTAGTTGAAATAACTGAAGATGGTTATGCTGTATTACAATTTGGCGGTGGCTGTAACGGTTGTGCACAAATTGATGTAACGGTAAAAGATGGCATTGAAAAGCAATTGATTGACTTAATGGCTGGCGAAATTAAAGGCGTTAAAGATGCTACAGAGCATGAGCGCGGTGACCATTCGTATTACTAAAATCTAGTGTATACCACCAGTTAATATGATTAACTTCACATGATTAAATTATTAGAGAAAATAGGCCAAAATCCACAATACAGTTTAACACTGTTCTTACGTGGACTTGGCCTTTTTGTTATTGGTTTGACCTTTGTTACTTTGGGATATTTTTATCATCACCTTTGGCAAATTATTGGTATTATAACACTAGTACTGGCATGCTTATTATCAGCATGCGGCTATTTAGGTATCTTTGCCAATCGTTGGTTAAATATTCTTTATCGCACTCGACCTGCTAAAAAAATACCTACTAAATGAAACTTATCATCACTTTAATAAAAAAATATTGGTTTATCATTACTGTTTTTTTACTTACCGCTATCGCAACCTTATCTTTATGGCCTGGAGAACACTTACCCCAAGTTCCAGGTAGTGATAAAACTCATCATTTCATTTCTTATGGCATATTAATGTTGCCATTAGCATTAAAAAAACCAAAACATTGGTTATGGATAGCATTAGGTTTTGCTAGTTTTAGTGGCGCAATTGAGATAATTCAACCCTACGTTAATCGATATGGCGAGTGGCTCGATATGGCTGCTAATGTTGCAGGTTTATCTTGTGGTCTTTTATTCGCTAAAGTTATTGAATATTTAATGAGAAGCAACACTAAGTAGTATTTTATCACACACCCATGTAAGTGATGAGTAGTTGACTGGCATCAAGCTTGATAAATATGAGGATGTTAATATTCTTTTACCTTACCTATTCAAGCTCATTATCTTATGCCGATAGAAATTCTTACTCCTATCTTCCTGTAGTATATCTATCCAAGTGATTATCACAAAAAATATCATCAATCATAGCTCAATTAAGCTGATAATTAACCAAATTATCAAATATTTACTCTATAGTGATCAGATCGAACAGTAGTCAAGCTATCTTGTTCAAAACGACTAGTTCTAGCAAAAAAATATCCTAAAGTTCTAGTGGTTTAAAGTAAAAGACGTTATTTTATCTGCTCTGATTTTTAAGGGTAAAGACTATGAAAAATATGTTACAGATACTATTTTCAGTTTCATTACTATTGAGCGTTTCACTCTGCAGTAATGCAGCGGTAATTCTACAATACCATCACGTTAGCGATAGCACTCCAGCAAGTACCAGTATTTCTCCAAAGCAATTTGAAGTACATTTACAATATCTGAAAGATAACAATTTTAAGGTGGTGCCTCTATCTGATTTAATTGCAGGCATTAAAAACCAGCAACCTTTACCTGATAAAAGTGTCGCTATTACGTTTGATGATGCTTATACCGATGTATTAACACAAGCAAAACCCATTTTAGATAAGTTTGCTTTTCCGTATACCATTTATGTTAATCCAGGCATTATTAATCGTAATATAAATAATGATGCTTCACATTATTTGTCATGGATACAACTTAAAGCGCTTGCAGATGAGGGGGTCATTATTGCGAATCATGGTTATGAACATAATTCAATGGTCCGTATTACCGATGGGCTAACGCAAACACAATGGCTGATTAAACAAACGGAATCATTATTAAAAGCTGAAGCTATTATTAAAGAAAATATCGGCCAAAGTTGGCGATACTATGCTTATCCTTATGGCGAGTATAGTGTTGCTGTGCAAGAATGGGTTAAAAAGAATGATTTCGTCGCATTTTCTCAGCAATCAGGTGCTATTGATTTATCAACAGACTTAACTAGCGTTCCACGTTTTCCCGCCTCAAAACCTTATGACAAAATTTCTGGCTTACGTGATAAATTAAACTCGCTGGCATTTAATATTAGTTTGAAAGATGGGCAAGCTAAAACAGTCTTTAAACACAAAGAAGCTAAAAATATTACTTTTAACATTGAAAGTGACGACTTTTATAAATCTACGCTAAATTGTTATATTTCGCACTTAGGTAAGCAAAAAATCATCTGGCATGATGATAAAAGTTTTAGCATTAACTTTAGCAAAGATCTCCCTGTTGGCCGAGTTCGTGCAAACTGTACCGCTGCAAGTATTAGTAAACCCGGTCGCTACTATTGGTATTCTAAACCATGGTTTATCTTAAATTCTGATGGTAGCTGGTATCATTTATAAAAGGCTAAGTGTTTACCCTAGATCACTAATATCCTATAGATTATTGATAGAGAGCGACTATTTTTTGATAGTCGCTTAATAACTTATCATTATCAATAGTAGGTACTTCACCTACTGCTTGCTCAGGTCTAAAAATTGCTGAAATTTTTCCTGCAGGATTGATTAATACTAATGACGCGCTGTGGTCAACCCAATAGCTTTCATCTCCTACAGGTACATCAACTTCGTCTTTACTTGCCTCTTTACTAGTGATGGCATACATCAAGCCTAAACTCCGTGAAAACGGAAAAAGCATATCGTGTTCTGCACGCAGAGCTTTAAAATTAGGATTAAAATAGCCAATGTATTGTTCAAGCTTTTCAGTGGTATCTCTTTTAGGATCAACAGAAACTAATAGCACTTGGCTATTACCAGCAATGGTAGTTAAGTCTTCATATATAAAATTGAGATTTTGTAGAGTCGTAGGGCAGACATCGGGACAAGAGGTATAACCAAAAAACACCAGTGACCATTGGTCTAATAACTGCGTATTATTAAAAGGCTGCCCTAACTCATCAGTTAAGGTAAAAGCTGATATTGACCTAGCCTGTTTATAATAAAGAGCATATTTAGGTGGAAGTAGTTGTTTCGTTTGCGCAATAAGATAAAAGCCAACCGCGCCAGAACTGATTGATATTAAGGCAATAATGCCATAGATAAACTTATTCATCGAAACCCTATTTTTACTACAATAATTGCTGAGTTATATTAAGTCTTTGCCATCAAGTTACTGGTGACAAAGCAGTGCGAAATTTTTGACGATTAAGCCATTGGTAGCCAATAATGGTCGAGTAGCAAAATGATGAAAAGCAACATTAAATGTATGATGGAGAATTTAAATGTTGCCATTGCAGTCTCTTCTTTAGCATGAAATTTGAGCTGCCAAGCATAGCCAAAAAATATCAAGTTTAAGATACAAGCACCGATTAAGTACAACCAATTACTCATACCAACTAAATAAGGTAATAAGCAGACAATAAAGAGTAATACGGTATATAACAATATCTGTGTTTTAGTAAAACTCACGCCATGGGTTACTGGCAACATCGGAATATTAACTTTGGCATAATCATCTTTACGGTGAATAGCCAATGCCCAAAAGTGTGGTGGTGTCCAAGTAAAAATAATTAAGACTAATAATAAGGCGTTAGGTGCTACTTCATTAGTCATTGCTGTCCAACCTAATAAAGGAGGGATAGCACCAGCTAAACCACCAATAGTGATGTTTTGCGGGGTAGCACGTTTTAAATACATGGTATAAACAAAGCTATAACCAACTAAACCCGCTAATGTCAAAAATGCAGTCAGAGGATTGACTAAGGCATAAAGAATAATAAAACCTAATAAGGCTATGCTCGTAGCAAAGACAATAGCACTAGTGACGCTAATTCTGCCTTCGGGTAAAGGTCGATTATGAGTTCTACCCATAACGGTATCAATTTTTTCATCAACAATGTGATTAATAGCTGCAGCTGCGGACGATAACAAAGCAATACCTAGCATGGCAGGTAAGAGTAATTGCCATGGTAATCCACCAGGAACAGACAAACTCATACCCACTAATGCGGTTAGTACCAGTAAAGCGACAACCTTAGGTTTTGTTATATCATAATAAGCTCGCCAATTGATAAAAAAACCACTGATAGAAAGAGGGTGATTACCATTATTATTCACCGATTGCATAGGTGTAATTGTTTTAATAATAACTTTACTCATAGAGATACTCCTCAGAATTTTGTCTTAACTTATACGTTAAGTTGATCAAACTCAGCATTAAACAAACGGCAACTACATTGTGCGCAACAGCCACTGTAATTGGCAAGGAAAACCAAATATTACTGACCCCCAAACTAATCTGAATGATTAATAAACCCAGTAAAGTAATGGCGGTACTCTTTATAGAATAAGTTCTTGCCTTGATAAAAACGACGATAGCTAACCAAGCGAGAAATACACCCGTTATAATAGCGCCTAAGCGATGACTAACATGGATAGTGACTCGTTCATTATGAGCAAGGTGGCCAAACTCATAACTTTCTTTGGCTGGAGGAATTAAATCAAAAGACTGTTCAAATGTTAAATCGGATAACCAATCTCCCTGACAAATAGGCAACTCAACACAACTCAATGCAGCATAGTTTGAGGACGTCCAACCACCAAGGGCAATTTGTGCGGTTAAAATTATAATGCCGACAAGTGCATAACTACTGTATTTTCTAAGTTGTCCATTAACTAAATTGGCGCCCTGGGCATCTATACCTTTGGCATTAATACGAAGATATAATAAGAAGAGTAAACAAAGCGTAGTAAAACCGCCAAGTAAATGTGCCATCACTATAATGGGCATCAGTTTCAACGTTACCGTCCACATGCCTAGCGCAGCCTGAAAAATAACAACGCATAAAATAAAGATTGGTAGTACGAGCGGATACTTAATTTTTGAGCTGTTTGTGAAACGTAATTTAATCGAAAAGAATGCGATAGCAGCAATAAGTAGTCCAAGGCTACCAGCAAAATAGCGGTGAATCATCTCATTCCATGCTTTAGTTGGTTCAACAGGTCTTTGTGGAAATGCTTTTTCTGCTACTGCAATTTGCATACTAGATTCAGGTACATCAATCAAGCCATAACATGTCGGCCAGTCAGGACAACCTAAACCGGCATGCGTTAAGCGCGCATAAGCACCTAAGCCAATAACAACAATAGCTAACAATAAACTAGTTAGTATTAAGCGACGCAGTGTTTTTGTATTTTTATTGTGTTCTGTCATTTAGTTAGCCAACCTTAGAATATTTTAAAAGTTTTTTCATATCGGCGATAATAGCTTTACCAAAAGCAGCTTGTTGCTCTATTTTTTCGGGCAGCTGATGTCTTAAAATAATATTACCTAGGGGATCGGCGATCAGTACTTGTGGTTCGAGCAGTAAATTATTCATTTGGGATGTTAAGGTGAGTATTTGCCACTGGCTTTTGGCAAGTTGTTTGCTTTGTTGGGCAGAAAAAATATTTTTATTTAGCAATACCGGCGAAACTCTTGGCATATCTTTTCCTAGCGCGACATAACTGTTATGAACCGCTTCAATACTGTGTAAACATATTTCAGGACATACGTTTGGTAGTCGATAAATAATAAGCCATTGTTTAGCAAACTCTGCCTGATCAATACCTAACTGATTTAGTGTTAATGGCTGGTCTAATAACTTCCCTTGATTGGTTACACCTAGGTCGAGCCACTGATTTTCTAAGGCTAATTTAGCTACTAATATCGGTAATATAAAGACTAAAAGCAGTAAGAGTAAACTGCGACGATTCCTATGTTTGGATGCTTGGTTAGAGGTATGGTCAGAGTTATCAGTACTATTACTTATCAAAGCGACGGTATTGTCATCAGTTGAGTCCTTTGGGTTTATTGAAGTAGCCATACATTATCGCCTTATTTTTCTTTTATTATTACTTAGAGTGTTGTCAATGTTGTTCGCTTACGTCTTATGCAAAGCATCAGATGAATTGTTTGAAGTATCGCTGATAGGTTTTTGTGTTTTAATCCGTAAGCTAATCATTAATATCAACCAAGCGAGGGCTAAAGCTGCCCATTGAAACGAATAACCAAAATGTTTTTCGGATGGCATCACCATAGGGTGCCAGTTTTTTATATAACCAAGGGGGTCTTTTGGATCTACATAGATAACAAATGGTAGTAGTGGCTTATTTATTATCGGAGATATTAAGGTAGAAAATTTATCTAATTCAATTTGTTGTACTCGTAATGGCCAACTTGGCTGAGAAAAATCTTGTACTTGCAGCATTATTCCTTGCTCAATAATGCGTACACGGCCTTGAAAAGTATATTGGTCATTTAAGGCCGTAACATCAGGAAGTATACTGCGATCAATTGAACCCTGTACCCAACCTAAATTGACTAGTACAGCATAAGTTGGTGTTTCTACTACTTGTAATACTCGATAGCCTAGTGAACTCTTCTCCACTTGATTATCGAGTAGGAATATATAATCGCCATTAAACAGACCATTTATGGTGACAGGAAAATCGTTAATACTTTCTTCACTAGTAAACTGCTTTTCCTTAGAAAGTTTGACTACTTCATTTAAGGTTAGCGGCGATTCCTCATTAAGCTGAGTAATTCGGCTACTGCGCTGCTCTTTCTCGAAGCCGCGGTTATATTGCCAGAACGATAATTTAACTAAACCAATAAAGACAAGAAGCGTTAGCCCTAACCAAAGGGCATTTCTTACTAATGATTTAGCTAATGATTTTGTTGGAGAATCAGCATACTGCAAAAAATCAGACCTTATAAAATATAAACAAAAACAAAAAGCATTACCCAAACCACATCAACAAAATGCCAGTACCAATTTGCCGCTTGAAAAGCAAAGTGATTCTCTGGGGTGAA
This sequence comes from Colwellia sp., assembly GCA_046710905.1. Lineage (GTDB taxonomy): Bacteria > Pseudomonadota > Gammaproteobacteria > Enterobacterales > Alteromonadaceae > Colwellia. The sequence continues at coordinate 21,457 of JBKEHN010000002.1, read as the reverse complement.
ATGGCCTTTTAATATTCTAAACCACATTACAATTAACATAATACAACCCAAAGTAACGTGCATACCGTGAAAGCCAGTCAATAAATAAAAGGTATTACCATAGACTCCGCTATCTAAAAATAGACGCATTTCTTCAGAGTAGCCGTGCGCGTATTCTAATACTTGAAGACACATAAACGATACGCCGAGTATTATAGTGATACCCAACCATACTTTTAGTGGCTTACGTTCGTTTTTAATTAAGGCACTATGGGCAAAGTGGGCAGTAATTGAAGACGTTAATAATAAAACAGTATTAATTAAGGGTAATCCGAACCAACCCATTGATGTGGTAGTAGTACCATCTGGTGTTGTTAATAAAGGCCATTGGGCAACAAAGTCAGGCCAAAGTACCGCACCAGTAGAAACATTATTGCCTGCACCACCTAACCAAGGTACAGAAAATACCCGTAAATACAGTAAAGCACCAAAAAATGCGGCGAAAAACATCACTTCAGAAAAGATGAACCAACTCATGCCTTGTCGGAATGAATTATCCATCTGAGGTGAGTATTTACCAGATAAGGACTCTTTAATAACATCACTAAACCAACCTACTAGCATATAAACAACAAGTGCTATCCCCGCCAGCAGTAAATAGCCACCATAACCACTTTGTTCTTTTGATAAATCAGTAACATAGTTAGCAGCACCAAAGGCGATCATAAATAGTGCTACTGCACCAACAATTGGCCAGTGGCTCTGACTAGGTACATAATAGCTTTCGTATTCTTTGTTAGTCATTTTCTATCCCTTTTTTCGAGTAGACCTTATGACGACTTCTCGGTTATGTCATACAAGGTATAAGATAAAGTTAACGTTTTTATATCTGCTGGCAGTTCTAAATCGACATAAAACTGCAAACTCATCTCTACCTCAGTTCCCGCGACTAGCGGTTGTTGAGTAAAACAAAAACATTCAATTTTATGAAAATAATTTGCTGCTAAACCTGGTGATACTGATGGTACGGCTTGCCCGATAATGTCATAGGAAGCATTATTCTTTGCATAGAACGACACTAATTTCATTTCACCTGGGTGAACATCAATCTCATTAACTACCGGCTCAAACTTCCATGGAATACCTTTAGCATTACGGGTAATAAACTGCACTCTAACCGTACGTGACTCATCGACGCTACTTGCCGTATAAGCCACCGCAGTACTATTAGTTTTACCATTTAGGCCAGTAATATCACAAAACACATCGTATAAAGGCACCAGAGCAAAACCAAAGCCAAACATAGCAATAACGACAAGCAGTAATTTTTTTACCGTTTTGTTGTTATTACTAATACTGATACCCGTATCAGTAGCGTTATTTATGTTGGCTTTATCGTCGTTAGTGCTCATATAAATTAGTGCTCGTGTTGATCCGCATTGTCAATATCTCGCTGTGGTGGCGGTGTACTAAAGGTGTGGTATGGCGCAGGGCTTGCTACTGTCCACTCTAAACCTATTGCACCATCCCATGGTTTGGCTGGTGCTTTCTCGCCGCCGCGAATACATTTTATTACTACCGCTAAGAAAATCAGTTGCGATAAGCCAAAGGCAAAGCCACCAATGCTGACCCACTTATTAAAGTCAGCAAACTGTAGCGCATAATCTGGAATTCTTCGTGGCATACCCGCTAACCCTAAAAAATGCATTGGGAAAAACAGTAAGTTTACCGAGATTAATGAACACCAAAAATGCCATTTACTCAACGAGTCGTTATACATGTGACCTGTCCATTTTGGTAACCAGAAATAAGCACCAGCATAGATAGAGAATAATGAACCAGTCACTAATACATAGTGAAAATGGGCGACAACAAAGTAGGTATCATGATATTGAAAATCAACAGGCGTCATGGCTAACATCAAGCCTGAGAAACCACCAATGGTAAATAAAATAACAAAGGCGATTGAAAACAGCATAGGTGTTTCAAATGTTAACGAACCACGCCACATGGTAGCTACCCAGTTAAAGACTTTAACGCCAGTTGGTACAGCAATTAACATGGTGCAATACATAAAGAATAACTCACCAAATAGTGGCATACCGGTAGTGAACATGTGATGCGCCCAGACGATGAACGACAGTAAGGCAATCGACGACGTTGCATAGACCATTGAGCTATAACCAAACAGTCTCTTACGTGAAAAGGCTGGAATAATGGTTGATACAATACCAAATGCGGGCAATATCATGATGTAAACTTCAGGGTGTCCAAAGAACCAGAAAAGATGTTGGAACAGAACCGGATCACCGCCACCAGCAGCATCAAAGAAACTGGTACCAAAATAAGTATCGGTCAGTAACATGGTCACTACACCTGCAAGCACGGGCATTACCGCTATCAACAAATAAGCAGTGATAAAAAAGGTCCAAACAAACAAAGGCATCTTCATATATGTCATGCCAGGAGCACGCATATTCATGATGGTAACAACAATGTTAATTGCACCCATGATTGAAGATATCCCCATGATATGTACAGCAAAAACAAAGAATGCAGTACTACCATTAGAGTAAGTCGTAGATAACGGTGCGTAGAATGTCCAACCAAAGTTAGGCGCGCCACTTTCCATAAAGAAAGAGCCCAATAAAATAGCAAAAGCAAAAGGAAGAATCCAAAAACTCCAATTATTCATACGAGGTAATGCCATATCTGGTGCACCTAGCATCATAGGCAACATCCAGTTAGCAAAACCAGTAAAGGCTGGCATAATTGCGCCAAATACCATTACTAATCCGTGCACAGTTGTTAATTGGTTAAAAAAATCAGGTTCAACTAGTTGTAGACCAGGCTGAAATAACTCAGCACGAATCACCATAGCTAAAGCGCCACCTGTTAAAAACATAATAAAAGCAAACCATAAATATAAAGTACCAATATCTTTATGGTTAGTGGTATAAAGCCAGCGCTTTATACCATTCATTTTGCCATGTTCATGTGAGTCATCATGATGTTCGTCGTGCGAATCTTGTTCTATAACGTCTGTAGTCATTTTATATCCTCCTACTTCGCACTAGCAGCATCAACAGCTGCAGGTTGAACTAAATCACCGGTATTATTTCCCCAAGCATTACGCTCATAAGTCACAACGGCGGCTATTTCGGTTTTGGTTAATTGACTACCAAAAGCAGCCATGGCAGCATTTTTCTCACTACCGTGAAGCACCATGTCTATATGAACAGCAACATCTCCCATTGCAATTATACTATCTTTAAGGGCAGGAAATGCCGGAGGTAAGCCGATACCTGTCGGTTGATGACAAGCAGCACAAGCGGTCATATAAACTTTTTCACCCATAGTCATTAATTCATCATGGCTGTACACTTTAGTTAAATCCTCGACAGGTGCTTGTTCAATAGTGGTCCCTAAGGGGGCTTCAGTTTTAGTTTCAATGTTTTTGGGTGACGTTACTTCAGTTGCCGTCTTTTCAATCGCAGCTTTAATATCAGAAGCTTGAACTATATCATCGGTATTATTACCCCAAGCATTTCGCTCGTAAGTGATAACGGCAGCAATTTCTTTCATGCTTAACTGTTTACTATAACTTTGCATACTGGTGCCAGTTTTACCATAAAATACAATGTCAATATGAGCTGAGACATCTTCTGTTGCTATTGAACTGCCTTTAAGTGCAGGAAATGCTGGCGGTAAACCAGTCCCCGAAATCTGATGACAAGCGGCACAATGAGCAACATAGGTAGTCTCACCTAATGCCATTAATTCATCCATAGAGACTACTGAATTCAATGCTGTTTTTTCAGCTTCTGCCGCTTGGGCAATCATTAGATGCTGTTCATCAAGCCATATGGCATAGTCTGCTTCAGATTTCACTTCTACAACGATTGGCATAAAGCCATGATCTTTTCCACATAACTCAGCACATTGACCACGGTAGACTCCAGGTTCGTCAACTTTAGTCCATGCTTCATTGATGAAACCAGGGTTAGCGTCTTGTTTAACGGCAAAAGCAGGTACCCACCAAGCATGGATAACATCATCAGAAGTTATTAAGAATCTAACTTTTTTATTGCTAGGAATAACAAGGGGTTTATCAACTTCAAGTAAATAGTTCTCACCTTTGATGGCGCTAGTTTCTAGTTGATTTTCGTATTGTTCGCGTGGGGTCGAAAGTACAGAGTAATACTCGATACCTTGATCAAAGTATTTATAATGCCATTTCCATTGAGAGCCCGTTATTTGAATGGTAACATCAGAGTTTTCATTGTCTTCCATGGCAATTAAGGTCTGTGTTGCTGGTATTGCCATCGCTATTAAAATAACAATAGGTATAGCTGTCCATAATACTTCAACCTTGGTACTTTCATGAAAATCAGCAGGTTTAACTCCCTTAGATTTTCTGTGAAAAGCCATAGACCAAAACATAGCACCAAAAACTATTATACCGATAGCAGTACAAATGTAGAGTACCAGCATATGTAAATCATATACTTCTCTGCTAATAGCAGTAACCCCTTTAGTTAGGTTTAACTGCATATCTGCCCAGGCTGAATTGGTAAATAAGCTTACCAACAACAGCCAAATTAGCTTATGTTTCCCCACACGGCATCTCCTCTTATTATTATAGAGAACAGATCTACAGCAATGTATTTCATAACTCACTGAACTGAATATCTGTTATTATTATTATTATTTTAATTAACTAAAAACTCGGTTTAGGCATTATTTCGTGATGTAAATGGTGCATTACGAATATTACTTAATCTAGATATCAGGTTAATTACCGACGTGAATAAAAACCAAGCATATCACTAGTAAACTAGTGTGACAGGATTAGCGAATCGACGTCTTTTTTATTCTTTTCATGTTCTTTTTGTATGCGTTACTACTAATAGAATAACGCTAAAAATTGTTCTAGGTCAAACATTATATAACTGAAAAAGTTTAAAAAAGTCATTTAATTCAATGGAGTATTAGCTCTAAAAACGATGTGGACTCTACTAGATACAGCCTTTGATGATTTTTAGTTGGGGGGATATAAAAACAGCAGAAAACTTTGTAGGAAAAAATATAGGGGAAGAAACAAAAATAACATATTTATTATGTAATTTTTTGGTAATTATTACGTAATTATTACGTAATAATTATGATACATATTTTAACTATGAAATTAGTTACATCCAACTACCACTTCGAATAATACCGACAGCAATACCTTCAATATTAAATTCTTGATTAGTTAAATCGACTTTAATCGGAGAAAAATCTTCATTCTCTGCGTGCAGATAGACAATGTTTCCTTCACGTTTAAAGCGCTTTACTGTTACATCATTTTCAACTCGGGCAACAACTACTTGACCATTTTGCACTTCAGTTGTTTGATGTACCGCAAGTAAGTCACCATCTAAAATACCAATATTTTTCATACTTTCGCCGTTGACTCGCAAAAGGTAATCGGCAGCTGGATGGAATAAATTACCATCCATTTTATAATGTTCTTCAATATGCTCTTGCGCCAAAATAGGCTCACCTGCAGCCACTCGACCAATTAGGGGTAAACCTTCAGCTTCAAGCATTTCTTCAACTAAACGAATGCCACGAGAAGTACCGGCAAGCATTTCAATGTAGCCTTTTTTTGCTAAAGCTTTCAAGTGTTCTTCGGCAGCATTAGCTGATTTGAAACCAAAAAATGTAGCTATTTCAGCACGCGTAGGAGGCATACCGGTATCTTGGATTTTTACTTTGATTAAATCATAAATCTGTTGCTGTCGATTAGTCAGCGGGCGCAATTCGGGAGTCGAATCTATCATAGCTTTAGCCTGTAAATTTACACAGTGTTACTGGTAGTATATACAGGATTAGGTGAAAGGCAAGTCCCGCTTGGTTTTATCTAACTATTTGTATGTTCCAGTTTATTTTTAAATTCTGACCAGCATAGTTAAACTCTGTAAAAGAGCCGATAATAAAATATAGAGTTAACCTAAGAAGCTGAGTAATCAATATAAATAGGATTAGATCTGGAGGATTACGTCTTTTTTACTATATTATTGATTAAATTTATGTGGAATTTATCAAAATAAATAGTACGTTTTATCACCACAACGATCATTCGTCATCAAAAAATCAATGCTAACTCTGTGTCATTAGTTAGCATTAAGTTGTGAAATACCAATGGCAGGAATGAGCTTAAACCTACCCCATAAACAAGCAGTAAATTCCGTTTAGTATTAGCCTAAATATCGTCATGGTATCTCAAAAATCAAGGTCAACTAATGGCTCAGCCTGTGTGAAAACTAATTATTGTAAGTTTTCATTATTAAGGGTTTATATCAGCTCTTTATAAAGCTTCGCGTAGCGAAGCCAATATTTATCAATATCCATGCTTTATATTTTTTATTCGTTCAAAATTGCTGATATTGGCTCCTATTTGGAACATATTTGGCTCTTTTAAGGAAAGAGTTACCTCTTACGGCAACATCACTTCTTTCATCAACTTTTCTGCTCCAAAGATATTGAGCGTTCTTTTTAAATTATACGCCAATACATGCAGGTTCAATTCTGTACTGACATTTTTAAAGCCTCTTGGTAAAAGGTGCGTGGCTCCTGCCTACAACTTAATCGTACCAAAGGGATGTTCAACCGTTTGTTTTCGTTGAAGCATCGCATCAGGCGTTACTTTGAGCAAGACTTCCATTTTTTCCATATCAGCTTCATGGATCCAACGTCTCATTCTTCTTGGGTGTTTTTTAGAGCGGGTACATTGGCTTCGAATAGTACAATTTTTACAAGCCATACCAATGAAGTAAATTTTGATATCTAACCCTCCTTCTATTGCCTTGAATCGATGTTGAAGCTCATTGCCCGCAGGGCAAATATAAACATCATTATCTTCATTGTATTGAAACAGTGACTTGTTAAAAATTCCCTTCTTTTCTGAGCCTGATGTATCAGTTTTTGGTACAAGCGTCGATACACCTAAATCTTGAGTATCTTTAATATTTTGTCGGCTGTAATAACCTTTATCTGCCAATATTGTTGTAACACTTTTCCCCAACGCTTTAAGTGTCTGTTTGGTCATATTGCACAACTGGCCTCTATCTGTTGTATTGCTGACTTCGTGAGCAACAATTAAATGATATTTGGTATCGACAGCGCTTTGTATATTTTAGCAAACCACTCGTGTCATACCCTGTGTTTGCATCAAGCGACTATCTGGATCGACCATTGATATTTGTTTATCAGGATGATTATTTATGGCTAACTCCATCTCTTTAGTTCAACGAGATGTTGTTTTAGGAAATCTAACTTAGATTCAATATTAGTAATATTATTTGGTGAGTTCTCTTGTGAATATGATTGTTCAAGTTGCTGAAAATAATTATTAATATGTTTTTCTACTTGCTCAATATGTGACTTTATTTTACTTGGAGTATTGACTAATATATAAACAGGAGAAGTTATAATGGGGCACAAAGCGACTTAGAATATTTTACTTAAATCTCTACAGACATAACCAAAGTTACTATTCTATTACAGCCTGATACAAGGAAGGCCAATATTACTGGTAATGCGCAGCGTAAGTTTCTTCATAAGAATGCGAGTAAAGCTCAAAAAAATTACTAAACAGGTCTTTTAAGTACACCATTTTAGCTGGTTTGCTGTCGTCTTCTGGGTGGTAGCGATGGATGTCCATACGGACTTTGCCGCCATACTGTTGAGTAAGCGCACTAGCACCTTCGAAATCATCAGTTTAAAGACAAAAGTAGAATATCCCAATACGTGAGAAATTAACTTCGTGACGTTCTTGACGCTCTTTCATTTCAAACATTTCAACACCAATGCCGTCAGTCGTAACTAGGTGTGCAATGTTAAAGCCTTAACTAAAAACAGCCACACACATTTTGCCAATAGCAGTTTCACCCTCTTCTTTTACCTTAGTGTTACCCATTACAATTTTTAGACCAAGCGCTTTAGTATAAAATTCTACCGTTTTATCCATATCGCCAACCATGAGACTTACGTGATTCATTTTTATAACTTACTCCAAAAGTTATATTAATTCGTAATTCGTAATTCGTTTCGATAAGGCAATACTAGGCTGAACAAAGCATAATTAAAAATTATCAAATATGATTTATTTTTTTAAAAAACAATTATTTAAGAGTTGTTTAGAGTACGGTTTAATGGCTATACACTATTATTCTAAATGCAAGGATTTCATCACGATTTTACAAACCTAATTAGTAAAGGAACGACTAAAAGTTAAAGAATGTCTGATAAAGCAATGCCGATACCAAAGCGTTGTTGACTGTAATTATAATCAACTAAACTTTCTCCATAGCCATTAAAGTATTGCACGTATCCTTTAAGATTGCCCCAAAGCGGGAAGGTCATTCCTAATTCTATGGCACCATTATGTTCAGTAAAGTTCTCCCGCGCTTTCATTGAAAACTCATACTTCCCGCGCCATTTATATACCGCACTCAGTTCGAAATGTCCCATAAAATCTTCGATGTCAGGGTTATCATCACCTATTATATTTTCAGAGGTAACCTTGTCACCTTCAGGTATTCGAAACCATGGTTTGAAAGACAGCGCAATATTATTTTTTTCAAAAAGAAAATTTGCATATATTCTATTCCAGCTTCGAGAGACCAACTGTGTACGGCCATTTGACTGATGTTGAAAGCCTAATACGATTGCACTATTACTGTCGATGGGGTGCCAGTCTAATGGAGCAAAGTAAAAAAACTCGGGTTGATAATTTGTTTCACGAAATGGCCTTGATATTTCTTCTGAATATAATTGCCACCACGACTCCAAAGTAAAACCGAAATATATTTTATCTCCTTTAGTTAACAAATGGCTGGTTGTAAGTGGGACCTTAATACTCAGTTGAAATTTAGCTTCAACATCTTTTAGATTGCTAGCCATTTCAGGATCAAAATCATAAGCATCTTTGTTTATACCGTCAGTCATCAAAACTGGCAAAATGTAGTTCATTCTATGAGGGGTAATTACAAAAGGATTAAAGGCATTTTCTCTTTCTTTAAGTATTCGTTCTGATATCAATCCCAGTTGTTTAATTTTAACGTTTTCTTTTACGACTGTTTTGGCACAAAAATCTTCAATTTGTTGTAAGGTTTTTGTTTTATCCGCACTTTTAATCGTTTCGTAAATACAACCGTTTATTTGTTTTTCAAATTCAGCGTTACTATAAAAAGAGGTGATGCTAAGAACTATTATCAGCACTGATAAAATGCTTGACTGAATAAATTTTTTGGTGGTCATTTGATTATTTAGCCTTGTTGGGATTTAATTAATCTATTGTTATATATGGGACTTAAAATATACTTTCTCTTTGATATATGCACGAACTGGGGTTAATTACTCAAAACAAACTAGCCTATTTTTTTATTAATATTACGTTATCTCTGAACTGAGTAATAGGTTTCTATTTTACTATTTTACTATTTTTAGGAACTTCTAAATTCAAACTAAAGTATCTTATATGAAATAATTATTAGTATTAAGCTTCGGTCTATTGGATATTATGAAGTTGAGCAGCGCACTTAGGTAAGTTGCTTTAACCAAAAATTAATATGAATGTAGAAGAAAGAGATAAAGGTGTGATATCAGTTATCCTCAAGTGCTTTGAAGATGAGCGTTATCCTCGAATACAGATTCTTAAAGCAAAAGTTGATGAAGAAGATATACTCGATCTAAAAGATTTGATGTACCTTAAATAGGTTTTAGGTGAGGTTCACCAACTACTTGATATTATAACGCGTCATGGTGAATATACAGCCTTGGTAAAGGGAGGCCTCCTAATGTATGAAGGGATTATGACTAAATCTCAGCTCAATAGCAGCCCTTATACATAAGATTATTATGATGCGTAGGGTAAGTCATTGCAATTGCGTATTTCTTATTGTCCTTTGAATTACCGTCGCTTTATCTGGCTCAAGTAGGATAGTTTTATTTCATTAATTACTTGTGATTCATGTCAATATAATAGAAAGTTTTATGTAGTATCAATTTTAATTGATAAATAAAGACGAAATCAGCCCCTAAAATGAAAAGTAATTTACTCTCAATAGCGTTCTTAACAATTACGATAAGTTTATTAATTAAGCCTACTTTGGCTAAATCAATCAGTTTTGATGAAGCATGGAAAAAAGTACTACAGGAGAGCGACGCCCTCGCAGCTGAGAAACAAAATATTGAACGCGCTCAATACCTGCAAGATGCGGCAAGTGACCTGTTACTTCCCAGTGTTTCATTAAATGCTAATTACACCCGATTAGATCATGCGGTAAGAGTTAAACCTTCCGAGGTTATTGCTAGTATGCCAATTGATGCTATCCATGAAGCCTTTGGTGTAACAACAGATAATCTAGACAGCTACTTCACCTCCACGTTAGCTGAACGCGATATTTTTACTAGCTCAATACGTGCATTATGGCCTATTTATACTGGTGGGCGCGTCAGTGCCGCCCAAGATATTGCTAAAGCTCAATATGACGAAGCAGGTTACTTGCTGACGCTGAAACAGCTAGAAAAATTTGAAGACTTAGTTAAGTATTATTTTGCTGTAGTACTTTCTGAGCAAGTGCTTAAAACAAGGGAGAATGTAGAACAAGGTTTAAAAAAACATTATGAAAATGCCATTAAATTAGAAGACCAGGGTCAAATAAATAAACTTGAGCGATTACAGGCTCAAGTATCACTAAATAAGTCACAAGTAGAGCGTAAAAAATCATTTCGTGATTCTCAAATAGCGCAGATTACATTAGCTAGATTATTAAATTCTCAAGAAAAAATCACTCCCACAACGACATTATTTATTAATGCATCACTGCCTACAATGGCACTGTATTTAGATAAGTCATTAGTCGATTTCCCTGCGCTAAAAATGCTTGATACAAAGCAAAAACAGTTAGGTGGCTTAATTGAAATAGAAGAAGGAAAATACTATCCAGAAGTCTATCTTTACGGCAATTATAATCTATATGAAGAAGATAATTTAGCCTCTCAAATAGCACCTGATTGGGAGATAGGGGTTGGAGTCAAGATCCCCATTTTAGATACCTCAGGACGCTCAGGTAAAATGAAGGCTGCACACAGCTCGGTTATGCAAATAAAATATCTAAGGGCACAAGCCGTCTTAGATTTGTCGGTATTGGTCGAAAAATCTTATCAAGAAGCAAATCAATCTTTAGAAGAGTATCAAGGATTAGCATCGAGTTTAGAATTAGCTAATGAAAATTTAATGTTAAGAAACAAAGCATTTAAACAGGGCATTTCAACCTCGGTAGATGTTGTTGATGCGCAATTATTTGTGGCTAGCATAAAAACTCAACGATTGGTTGCTGCGTATCAATACATGTTATCTCTTTCAAAGTTACTTGCACTTAGTGTAGACACCCGTAGCTTTAAACATTATCAATCTTATCAAGGTATAGAGGTCAAACAGTGATGACTAGTTCAAATGACACAAGTAGAACATTACCGGTAATTGTGGTTATCATCGCGATTATTATCTGGCTAATTTATACTTTTTATCAGGCTTATCAACCCCTCCCTGAAAGGATACAAGGTCAAATTGAAGCTCAGTATTATAGTATTTCTTCGAAAGTATCTGGTCGTATTGAAGAAGTACTTGTACGAAAAGGAGAACAAGTCTTAAGAGGGCAAATGATTTTTACTTTGTTAAGCCCTGAAATACAGGCAAAACTCCAACAAGCTCAAGCCAGTGAGAAAGCAGCAGGAGCATTATCTGAACAAGCTGAAAAAGGTGCGAGAATTCAAGAAATAGCCTCAGCTAAAACACAGTGGCAAAAGGCAAAAGCAGCTAATGAATTAATGGAGAAAACGTATAATAGAGTGAATAATCTGTTTACTGATGGCATTGTTGCAGAACAAAAGCGTGATGAAGCTTTTACTCAATGGCAAGCGGCTAAATATAATGAAGGTTCAGCTTATCAAATGTATGCGCTAACTAAAGAGGGCGCGCGTGATGAGGTCAAAAGGGCAGCAAAAGAAAAAGTAAATATGGCTGCAGGCGCGGTGGCGGAGATAGAAGCTTATATTGCCGATACTAAAATTGAGAGTTGGCACAATGGGGAAGTTAGTCAGGTATTACTTCAAGCTGGAGAGCTAGCGCCGCAAGGTTTTCCTGTTGTCACAATAGTAGATATTAATGATGCTTGGGCTATTTTTCATATTAGAGAAGATAAGTTAAAGGAATTTCCTAAAGGACAAAAAATAACCGTTAATATCCCTGCGTTAGGTGATGATAATTTTACTTTCGAAATATCACATATCTCGGTTATGGGGGATTTTGCAACTTGGCGTGCAACTGATAGCGCTCAAGGTTTTGATATGAGGACTTTTGAAGTTGAAGCTAGACCACTTGAACATATCCCTTTGTTACGTGTAGGCATGACTGTTTTAATCACTAGTGGCATGAAAGGGTAACTTGAACTTAATTCAAACGCTGAAAAAAGAATGGCAAATTATTTACCATGATGCTTGGCTTAAGGCACTACTTTTCTGGGTGCCAGTATTACTTTCGCTTATTATATGGGGTATTTTCTCAGCGGGTATAGCACGAGATTTACCTATTGGAATCGTTGATCACGATAATAGTTCAATGTCTCGGTCATTAATAAGAAATTATGATGCAAGCCCGTCTTTAGCGGTAACAACATATTTTAGCGTTAACGAAGATGCGAGCATTGCGCTTAGGGAAGCGAGTATTTATGCTTTAGTTATTATTCCTCATGATTTAGAAAAAAACACCTTATTAGGTAAAGCCCCCCAAGTTACAGCCTTCTACAATAGCCAATTTATACTCATTGGTAAGTTAATTAATTCAGGTTTGTTAAGTGCTCATGGTACTTATGTAGCACAAATAGAAACATTCAAGGATTTAATAAATACCCATGGAAATTTAGAACATGCAATAGGCGAAGCTTTACCGATATCCTCACAAATCTCGGCATTATTTAATGCCAGTACTGATTACGGACAGTTTCTCGTCACGGCTGTTATCCCTGCTATGTGGCAAATTATTATCATGGTAACTATTGTACTTTTTTGGGCGAAAACTCTTCGCGAAAAGTCAGTAAATAGTTGGCTGTCACAGCTTGATTTTATGCAGGAACTAGTGAAGTTAATACCTTATGTGTTGGTATTTTGGTTACAAGGGATTGTTTACATCAGTATCTTTTACGGAACATTACAATGGCCGATGCATGGCAGTTGGCTTTTACTTATATTAGCCCAACTTTTATTGGTGATAGCATGTTTAAGTGTTACCACACTCTTTTTCTTTGTTACGTTAGATGCTACCAGGGCTATGAGCTTGGTAGCCGGTTTTTCAGCTCCTGCATTTGCTTTTATGGGGGTTACTTTTCCGACAACTGATATGCCATTTTTGGCGCAATTATGGCGAGCATTATTACCAGTAAGTCATTATATAAATATACAAATTCATCAAGTTAATTATGGCAGCTCATTTAATGCTAGCTTAAGTGATTTTTTGTCCTTAATTTTATTTATTAGTACATTGTTGATAGCTAATGTCGTTTTAAAAAAACATAAAAGCAAAAGAAAAGAAGCAAAAGAAGAAACTCTACTAATTGAAAAAGGTGGTAATTAATGAGCTGGAAACAATTAATAAACCGTGAGTTTTATGCCATTTTTACTAACATACCTTTATTAGTAACTGTTTTTGGTGGGGTAATAATATACTCTTACCTGTACCCTTTACCTTATCTTAACCAAATCCCAAAAGAGCAGAGCATTGCGGTAATTAATTTGGATAATAGCGAATTGAGCCGAACGATTGTACGTATGGCGGATGCGACTCCACAAATTAATATTACGAGGAAAGCCTTTAATATCATGGAGGCTAAAACTCAGCTGCTAAACGGTGATATTACTGGGTTTTTGATGATCCCTAAACACTTTTACCGGGACTTACTTTTGGAAAAGAGTCCGCATTTAGTTTTTGCGGGAGACGCTTCTTATTTTTTGGTTTATGGTACCGTTATTGAAGGGTTGGTTCGTTCATCTTCAACGTTAGCGGTAGAAGTTAAAGTCAGTCGAATGGTAATGCGAGGAGATAATATTGCTTTGGCTTCTCGTCAGTATTCCGCTATAGGCTTGAATATGAAGCCAACCTTTAATGCGAGTCTAGGTTATTTAAATTATATTGTGCCAGCAGTATTTGTATTGATTTTACATCAAACGTTACTTATTGCTACGGGGTTGCTCGCTTCAGGACAGTATGAAAACAAAGTAAGGACGCTTTCTGTCTCGGAGCTAAAGTCGAGTTATTGGCTTGTTTATCCTGTATGGCGGATTTTACTTGTTCGATCAATACTGATGTCTATTATCTATTTAGCGCTGTTCATTTTTTACTTTGGGCATAGCTTTCAAAGCTATGCAATTAACCGTCTAGCCTCTATTTCTGATTTGATGACATTAGCAGTTCCATTTTTATTATCCGTTATATTTTTAGGTACCCTAATTGGTTTATTAATACCTAGAAAGGAGCTCGCAACCCTTGTCGTTTTATTAAGCTCACTTCCTTTAGTCTTTTCTGCGGGCTTTATATGGCCTACTTCAAATATGCCGACAATCATTAATGTTATCGCGCAATTCTTTCCATCAACGCCTGCAATTAATGGTTTTTTAAGGCTAAACCAGATGGGAGATCATATTGATAACCTAGTTCAAATTCAAATACAATTATGGATGTTAACCCTATTGTATGGACTTCTTTCTGCGGTAGTCATGTCTAAGAAAAAAGGTGAATATAATATATGATTATATTTGTTTGTCATTTGAATGAGCTGCCAAACTCTATTATTAATAAAACTTTAGTTAGCAGTGTTTCAAAATAAAATAGGAGGCATTAGATTGGCTAGATATAAAGTATAGTATTGAAGACATCATTATTTATTACCAGCCCATTATATCACTTCAAAATCAACAAGTTTTAGGTTATAGGCTTTAGTGAGAAAGGTGGTAAATAAAAATGTTTACCTCCTTTAGAGTGATTACTACAATTACTATCTGAAGATACTGGCTCCGAGAAGTTAACAAAACATATGTTAGAACTTGTTTCATATAAGTTAAAGAATATCGCTAATGATAAGTATATATCTGTTAATTTTGAACTGGATGATATTACAAATACTCGTTTATATCCCACACTATAAAAATTTCGTTCAGATAAATCAGTAATCATTTCACATTGTTGTTTACCATTTATTTCACAGGCTAGTTTTGTGTCGATTCTCGTTTAATCTGTACAAATTATTTATACAAGAAATAAAAATTAAGTTTATGGTTAGTAAGCTATTAACTAAAAGTTATGATAGTCTAAATAATAACATTTTTATTAACCCTATATGTCTGTAGGTATACTAAAAATCTGTTCATAACCGCCTCTAAATCTCTCTCTTTTTATCTCGAATACGGACGTACAAATATTTTTATCTAGTAAATATAATTTAGTTTTGTAAGAATCATTTGAGATTTAATGACATTAACCCACTAAAAATAACAAAAGGTTACTGATGTACTGGCGGAAAAAACTTGTTCACTCGTCTTTAATATTTGTCAGTGAAAAACTTACTATTGAAGGTATTGAACAACGAAAATTTAACTCCGCTAGCTTAGCGTTAACACTTGTATTAGCGTGTGCACCTTATGCTCACTGTGCGCAGTTAAATACTATTTATTTATTCAATATTCCTCAGCAAAGAGCAGAACTTTCGCTCACTCAATTTGCAGAGCAAGCAGATTTAACACTTATTTTTTCATTAGATAAAGTAAGTGCGACGACTGCGAATAAGTTAACAGGCAATTATTCTATTGAACATGCCATTAAACTTTTGCTTGAGGGTACTGAGTTAGTTGCAACATTGAGTGAACAAGGTCTGTTTTCCATAAATAATAAAAATGATTTGGGGAAGACAGATAACATGTTTAAAAAAAATACATTATCGACAGCAATCATTGCAATTTTAGCTTCAACTGCTTCTGTGCAAGCCAGTGCAGAAGAAAGTAAGGTTGCCAAAAAAGAAGTTGAAAAAATAACAGTTACCGGTATTAGAGGCGCTCTTGGCCGCGCTTTAGATACTAAGCGTGAGGCCAGTGGTGTAGTTGATTCTATTTCTGCTGAAGATATCGGTAAATTTCCTGATACTAACCTTGCCGAATCATTACAACGTATTACTGGCGTTTCAATTGACAGAGCGGGTGGCGAAGGTCAAAAGATAACCGTGCGTGGTTTTGGTCCACAATTTAATACCGTACTTGTAAATGGCCGACAACAAGCTTCTGAAGATCCAGGTCGTGATTTTAGTTTTGATACCCTTGCTGCAGAAATGGTGAAAACCTTATATGTGCATAAAACATCTTCAGCCAATTTACAGTCAGGTGGTATTGGCGCTACGGTTAATATTGAAACGGCGAAACCTTTTGCTATTAATGGCTTTAAACTAGCAGGTAGTGTTAAAGCAACTAATGACGGAAATAGTGAAGAGACCTCACCACAAGCATCATTTTTGGTAAGCAATACTTTTAATGATGATACTTTTGGTGCTTTATTTGCTATATCGTATTTAGAGCGTGAAACGAAATTAAACCGTGCGCAAAGTGCAGGTTGGCGTGAAAACTCATCTTTTGGTAAAGGTGCCCCGGTAACTGAATCTGGTGAGGTTTATACGGGTAATATTTTTATCCCACAAAATTTTGATTCATTGGTTACTACAGAAAAACGTAAACGTACCAATGCCAATTTAGTATTACAGTACGCGCCCGCTGATAACCTTATCATTACTGCGGATGCATTATATTCAGACTTTGATGTTAAATCGGATACGACCTCTTATGGTCATTGGTTTACTTCTGATAATGTTGAAAATGCTGTGGTGGATGCCAATGGTACTATCACTTCAATGTATCAAGAGACAGGTTTAGCAACAGATTTTCACGCTAAAAAAGCCGATCGTTTAACTGATTCTCTTTCAGTTGGTTTGAACTTTGATTGGGATGTTAATGATAACTTAAACATGGAATTTGATCTAAGTAACTCAACGGCGAAAAGACAACCTAATAATGGTCGTGGCGGTAGCTTAGCTTTATTAGGTTACGCTAACCGCGTGCAATGGAATGTTGATGGTAATATTTTGCCTTACTATTCTGACTTTGCCACGCCAGATACTTCAATTTATAGTGGTCAACAAGAAGGTGATGGTGTTAATCAAGATCCAAATAGTCCTGATTATGTGCCAGCTCAAGGTGTGTCTGATTATTTAGATACTGCTAATAGTCGCGCTCATGTAATGATTCGCGACAGTCAAGAAGTTGAAGATGTTGTTAGTCAAGTTAAGTGGAATAGTCTTTGGTTATCTGATGGCGATAATGGTTTCTCTGCGGCCCGCTTCGGTGTCATGTATTCTACGGAAACCAAAACAGTAAATTCTTGGGATAACACCACGAGCGGTATCCATTGTACTTATTGTAATTATCAAGACTTCCCTGATGTGAGTGCCTTTCCACAAGAAGTATTTGATGCGGGCAGTGATTTTTTAAGTGATGTCAGTGGTAGTGGTCGAACACCATCACAGTGGTTAACATTTGATGGCGAAGCATTATTTGACTTTTTAGGTGCTGTTGAAGGTGTTGATTTTGATGCCGTCAAAACGAATAACTCTTTTGAAGTTAAAGAAGAAACTGCTGCTTTTTATCTAGAGCTCGACTTTGAGGGTGAGATAGCAGGTATGCCTCTCTATACTACCGGTGGTTTCCGTTACGAAAGCACTGATGTGACGGTAGGTGCTACACAATCTAATGTTCAGCGATTAGATATCCTAGATGCCACTGAAATGTTAGCCGTGTATGGGCCAGCTTCAGGTTTTGATGAAAAAAGTAGTTATGCGCAGATTTTACCTAATTTTAGTACTAAATTAGAAATTTCAGATGAACTCATTGCACGCGTTGCTGCATCAATAAGTATTTCACGACCTACCTTAAGTAGCTTGCGTCCAATTACGTCTTTAGACACAGTGCGCCAAGGTAACTTGCAGTCTTCTAGTGGTAATGCTGGGTTAGTACCTTTTAGTTCTGATAATTTAGACTTGTCAATTGAATGGTATTACGCCGATGCTAGTTATATTTCAGCGGGTTATTTCAGAAAACATGTGGCTAACTTTATAACCAGCGGTAAAAATTCTAAAACCTTCGTTATTGCTGATGGTAGCTTGTTAACAGACCCTTCTACCGGAATTGATGTGAGCGGACCTGATGCAGATGACCAAGTTGCCGTATTTACTAATACGGCACCAAGCAATGGTGAGTCAGCCGTTGTTGATGGTTGGGAACTAGCGGCACAGCATACCTTTGGTTCTGGTTTTGGTCTTCTTGCTAATGCCACGCTCGTTGATAGTGATGCAGAATTAGATAATGCTGATATCTCGCAAGTATTTGCGTTAACAGGCTTAAGTGATTCAACTAACCTTATCGCTTTTTATGAAAGTGGTGCATTCCAAGGACGTATCGCCTATAACTGGCGTGATATCTTTTTGCAAAAGCTTACTCAAGGTGGCGGTGATGGGGTAACTTATGTTGAAGCTTATTCTCAGTGGGATGCAAGTGCGAGTTATGATCTTACTGATCAAATAACGGTATTTATTGAAGGTATTAACTTAACTGAAGAATTCACACACAGTCGTGGTCGATTCTCTAATCAGATACTAGATGTTATTGATAGCGGTCGTCGTATCTCATTCGGCGTACGTGGTTCATTCTAATTAACGTAGTAGTGTAATAGTAAGGTTTCTTTTATTGAAAGAACCTTTTACCAATCCTATTAAGCTTGTGATTTTTAACTAGCATAAGTGAGTCATAATTAATGGACTTGGTATAACTTACTGTATTGATAAGCAAGCAAATTTATAACTGAGTTTGTTTGCCTATGCGTATAACCCGCTTCTCTGTTCAATAAAATACTTGGTTGCACATAATGAATAAATTAACAAAAACAGTAGTTATTGTCGGTGGTGGAATTGCTGGTTGGTTAACCGCGGGACGCTTAGCGGCTAAACATAAAAGTAATACTGAGCAGGGCTTAAAAGTTATTCTTATTGAATCGGCTAACATTCCAGCGGTAGGAGTCGGCGAAGGTACTTGGCCAACTATGCGTAGTACGCTGAAAGCTTTAGGTATTAGTGAAACTGATTTTATTCGTGAATGTGATGCTAGCTTCAAACAAGGCGCTAAGTTTGCTAAGTGGTTTGATGGTACTGAAGATGATTTTTATTATCATCCCTTAGTTTTACCACAAGGGTTTGGCAAAACAGATTTAGCGGCACATTGGTTAGCTAAGCAAACACAAACAAAGCAAAAAAATAGCCATGTTAACTCATTCTCAAATGAAGTTTGTTACCAAGAAGCCATTTGTGAACAAGGTCTCGCCCCCAAAACAATTCGTCATGCTGAATTTTCTGATGTCGCTAATTATGCTTATCACTTAGATTCGGTAAAATTTTCTGTGTTTTTACAAAAGCATTGCCAAGAAAAGCTTGGTGTTATGCATATCGTTGATCACGTTATTGGTGTTAATAGCGCTGATAATCAAGCTATTAATACTGCCAAAAAAGCCGATATAACTTCCATTAGTACAGAAAATAATGGTGATATTTATGGTGAACTTTTTGTTGATTGTACGGGTTTTTCATCACTTTTATTAGGTAAACATTACCAGGTACCTTTCAAAAAGTGTGATGATATTTTATTTATTGATACCGCACTAGCCGTACAAGTTCCTTATGAATCAGCAGATTCACCTATTGCCTCGAATACTATTTCTACCGGTCAAGAAGCTGGTTGGATTTGGGATATAGGTCTACAACATCGTCGTGGTGTTGGTTATGTTTATTCAAGTAAACATTCAACAGAAGCAGAAGCTAGAGCTGTGCTTGCTGAATATGTTGGTGATAAATTTTCATCACTGAATGTGCGTAAAATTCCTATTGTGAGTGGCCACCGAGAGACGTTTTGGCAAAATAATTGTGTTGCCGTTGGTTTATCTGCCGGCTTTTTAGAGCCGCTTGAAGCCTCCGCTTTAGTCATGGTCGAGCTAGCGGCACAAATGATCAGTGAGCAATTACCGGCTTCAAGAGAAGTGATGGATTTAGTGGCTAAACGTTTTAATGAAACGGCGTTATATCGTTGGGATAGAATCATTGATTTCTTAAAACTACATTACATTTTAAGTGAACGAACAGAACCCTTTTGGAGTGATAATCGTGATTCAACTAGCATTCCACAAAGCTTACAAGACTTGCTGACAGAGTGGCAATATCGTGCCCCAGCAGATCATGACTTTACTAGTAATAATGAAGTATTCCCAGCGGCCAGTTATCAGTATGTGCTCTATGGTATGGGCTTTAAAAGTGATTATTGTCATACTCCATTCGCGTTTGATGACGTTGATTTGGCGGATGGTGAGTTTAAACAAAACAAAGTCTTAATTGATAAAGCGTTATCGTCATTACCCAGTAATCGAGAATTATTAGATAAAATTAAAAGCTATGGCTTTAGTCGAATTTAATTATCGGCTACTTTATTTAAGCGTTTTAAATTTTAGCATCATCTAAAGAGTAATAATAAATGGCACAGTTAGTTGCGATAGATAATAAAAATCACCTTAACTTAAAAGTAGATGCGGCTAAGGCCGAGTTACATGGCGCGGGCTTACATTTAGTGCCAGCCGTTATGTCTGAGTTTACTAATATGGCGGTACAGTATCCTTTAGTTGTTACTAAAAATGCTGATACTGGGCAGTTTGTCGTTGCTGCTATGTTAGGTTTTGAGTCTGGAGAGAATTTATTTTGGCAAGCCGGACAATGGCAAGGGTTATATCTACCATTACAAATCAGACGACAGCCATTTTTTGTTGCTAACCCGGAACATAACAAAACCCAAGCGGAATCTGGCGATTATGTTGTCTACTTTGATAGTGAAAGCCCTGCAGTAACCTCTATTGAGGGCCAAGCATTATTTAGTGAAGATGGCGTTGACACTGAATATTTTCAACAAGCTAAGTATTGCCTTGCTCAGTTATTAGCAGGTGAGTTAGCTAATAAACAGTTACTTGAGCAATTAGAAAAGTTTGAATTATTGCAAGTGATGCAAATGGAAGTGACTTTTGCTAATCAGCAAAGTATCACTTTAAATGGTTTATATACCATTGATACAGAAAAACTTGCCGCCTTATCAGCTGAGAAAATAGCAAGTTTGCATAAAGCTGGGCTACTGCAAGCAATCTACACTTTAATTACTTCGCTTGGTCAAATCCATCATTTGATTAATTTAAAAAATAAACAGCTGGGCTGTTAATTTATATTCAAACGCTACTTATCCGGAGTTCAGCTTA
>JBKEHN010000001.1:0-88684 GCA_046710905.1 Colwellia sp. | reverse complement strand
TATCTGCTACATCTCTTTGAGCTACTGCACCGACTATTCCACACATAATATTGATTCCTTTTAATTTTACGTATTTATGTCTTTACGTAAAATTTTTCATTGTTTAAGCTTGGTTAACGTCATTAACGTAAATAAATAAGCTAAATTAACCTTTGGCGATAATTAACTTTATGCCTTGCGCAGTAAGCGCTATTCGCATTTCTTCAGAGAGACCATCATCGGTGATCACTGTATGAATTTGCTGCCAGGTAAGCTCTAAATTAGGTATTTTTTTCGTTATTTTGGCTGATTCAACCATCACGATAACTTCGCGAGCGACTTCTGCCATGACTCGACTTAAGCCGATTAATTCATTAAAGGTAGTAGTACCACGCTTAATATCGATGCCATCTGCACCAATAAAGAGTTGGTCAAAATCGTACGAGCGTAAAACTTGTTCAGCCACTTGTCCCTGAAAAGCTTCAGAGTTTGCGTCCCACGTTCCACCGGTCATCAATAATGTTGGTTCGTTTTCTAATGCGTGGATCTCGTTAGCAATGCTAAGGGCATTGGTCATCACCACTAAACCTTTTTTACTGGCTAATTCACTGACTAAAGCAGAGGTGGTTTGACCGCTATCGATGATAATACGGTTGTGATCACGAATAAGCAGCGCTGCTTTTTTCGCAATAAGTATTTTTTGTTGCGACAGTGGATCGGCTTTTGTTTCTGTAATTTCACTTGGCAAAGCCACCGCGCCACCATAACGTCTTAATAACAAGCCACTGTTTTCCAGTGCGGCAAGGTCTTTTCTGATGGTGACTTCTGACGTATCAAATTGCTTTGCTAAGCTGTCTACGCTCACTTCACCCTGAGCATTTAAGTCGGCAATTATATTATGACGACGTTGTTGAGTATTTCGTTTCGACATGGGATTTAATGGTTAACTTATTTGATTAATTGTTTCGAATTGTTTCGAATTACGAAATTTAGTTTCGCTATTACAGCTATTATGTTTCATACCGAAAGGTAATGCAATTTTTACTTAGATTTTCATGATAACTTATCTAACAAGTAATGCTCAAAGTTTAGACATAAAAAAAGCGCTATAAAAATAGCGCCTTTAATAAAGAATCAAGTGTTTCAGATCATTAGCGCTTGTTTACTGGTCGCTGCCAACCTGCAACATTACGTTGCTTAGCGCGACCAAGACCTAAACCGTTATCTTCTACTTGTTTAGTGATCACTGAGCCTGCACCAATCGTCGCAGAGTTACCAATAATTACTGGCGCTACTAATGAACTATTAGAGCCAATAAAGGCATTATCACCAATTTCAGTGGTTGATTTATTTACACCGTCGTAATTACAAGTAATGGTTCCAGCACCAATATTTACCTTAGTACCAATTTCAGCATTACCCAGATAACTTAAGTGACCTGCTTTACTGCCAGCACCTAAGGTGGTGTTTTTCATTTCAACAAAGTTACCGATATGCGAATTTTGTTTCATTACTGAACCCGGACGAATACGGGCAAAAGGGCCCACTGAGCAATCGTCTTCAATAATCGCATCTTCAATAATGCTGTTAGGTTTTATTTCAACATTTTCACCCAGTGTACTATTGATAATAATACAATTGGCGCCAATAAGTACATTATCAGCCAATGTAACCGTGCCTTCAAAAATGCAGTTCACATCAATGCTAACTTCAGTACCTATGGTTAAGTTACCACGCACATCAATGCGTGCAGGATCACGTAAACTGGCACCAGCAATCATGAGTTGTTCGGCAATACGGGCTTGATAAGCACGTTCTAGCCCTGCAAGTTGTACTCTATTATTAGCGCCTTCTACTTCCACTTCTGTTTCAGGGTGTGCGGTAGCAATAACTTTACCTTCACCATGAGCTGAAGCAATAATATCAGTTAGGTAGTATTCACCTTGGGCATTATCACTTGATAAGTTACTTAACCAACGTTTTAAATCGCCGCCATTAGCCAGTAAAATACCGGTATTGGCTTCGTTAATTTTAAGTTGTTCAGTACTGGCATCTTTTTGTTCAATAATACCAACGACTTGTTGTTGTCCGGCAATTTCTTCACGAACAATACGACCATAACCCATAGGATTAGCTAAGTTTACCGTTAATAGCGCCATACCATTGTCTGGTTTAGCGGCTAATAAACTTTCTAAGGTAGATACTTTAGTTAATGGTACGTCACCGTATAAGACCAGTACATTTTCATCATCTCTCAAGAAAGGAGAGGCTTGATCAACCGCATGACCGGTACCTAATTGTTCTTTTTGTTCGACAAATGTTAAGTCGTCACCAGCGATACGCTGTTGTAATACCTCACCACCAAAGCCATAAACCACATAAATATTACTTGCGCCAAGTTGGCGAGCACTATCGATAACATGCGCAACCATCGGCTTGTCGGCAATACTATGAAGTACTTTAGGTAAAGAAGAGCGCATGCGTGTACCTTTACCCGCAGCAAGAATAACAACAGAAAGTGACATGATAAATCCATTCATTGAGCATTTTTAAGAGCGCGTATTGTAACCAAGTTTGTAGTGTCTAGGCTAGTGGTAGTTAGGTTTTCAGCGTAAAAATAGTTACTCTTGGCGCAGTTAACTAATATTAAAAGCTGCATTAGTTTTTCAAGTTTTAAAAATGCAGCTGTATCCCTAATATTAAGATACTTTCATTTTTTTTCTTAGCCATTTAAAAGCCGTTACGCCAATGGCAAGCAGTAAGAAAAGTAAAATGGTGTGTATCACCTCGTGGGCAATGCCCTCACCTAAAAAGTGATCGTTATGTGCCTGCACTTGAACACTAAAAATAAAGGCTAATATATATATTAAAAATTTCATTGTTTTCTCCAGTAATTATTTGATTCTTGCTGTGCGCTGTGTAAAAAAGTATATAAAATCTAGACGGTCAACATACCTTCGCTTTCAATAAAGCTAATGATTTCAGCAAGGCCTTGTTGCGTTTTCATATTGCTAAAAATAAACGGCCTGTCACCACGCATTTTTTTAGTGTCGCGATCCATTACTTCAAGCGATGCACCAACCAAGTCGGCGACGTCAATTTTGTTAATAATTAATAAATCAGACTTAGTAATACCTGGGCCACCTTTACGAGGAATTTTGTCACCGGCAGACACATCAATAACATAAAGTGTTAAATCTGAAAGTTCAGGGCTAAACGTAGCACTAAGGTTATCGCCACCACTTTCAACGAGTACAAAGTCTAAATCTGGGTGACGGTCTTGTAATTCGTCAATCGCAGCTAAGTTCATTGAGGCGTCTTCTCGAATAGCAGTATGCGGACAGCCGCCTGTTTCTACTCCGATAATACGGTCTTCAGCTAAGGCATTATTTTTTGTTAAAAACTCAGCATCTTCTCGGGTATAAATATCGTTAGTAACAACAGCCATGTTGTATTTGTTGTTGAGTGCTGAACAGAGGTTTCGTAGTAAAGCGGTTTTTCCTGAGCCAACAGGGCCGCCAACACCAATACGTAATACTTGTTTCTTATTCATAATTTTTCTCTTCTTTTTTATAACATATTATTTTATAGATTATTTAATCAGATGCATAGAAAGCACTAGTTTAGTGACTAGGCTAGCTTCTAAATAAACGTGTATATTGTGTTTCGTGCCAAGCACTTGCCATAGCTAAATGTGGCAAACTCGCGCCAATTTCATCATCGGGTAAAGCATTAGCAATATTCATAGCAGCCTCTACTTCTTCGGTTAATTCAAATAATAGGTTTTGTGATTGTGTTTGCCCTAAGGGGACTAATTTAGTTGCGGCTGCGACTTGATTGTCAATATATGCCCAACAAAAACCACTTTGTGCATCATGTAACGGTAATTGAAATAGGTAGGCTGCCACGGTAAAAGCACTAACAAAGCTCACATTTTTTTGTAATAAAACGTGTTGATATTGTTCGCTATCTATTGACGTTAATAGCGTTAATAACCTCACGAGTGCTTTACCCATGGCAAGATCCGCCAAACGAAATTCATTACTTTCTCTAGTCGCGACGAGTAACTGATTCCATTCATTAAACTGTTCAAGGTTATCGTTTACTAGTGCACCGTATAAGCGTTTCATTACGGCAACATCTGTGGGAGCGAGCGCTTGAGTTAACGTTAATGAAACCCAATCATGGGTTTCTTTGGCATTGTTTATCCAGCCACTGTCTATGGCGAATTCTAACCCTTGTGAAAATGAAAACCCACCAACGGGTAAGTTGGCACTACATAATTGCAGTAACCTATTTAATTTTAATGGTGACGCCTGCGTAAATGCCGAATTAATTGTCTTAGGTATAGAAGAGTTCATAGCAGTAGACCTATTAATGCTCATGTGAATGGTCGTGACTACTGTCGTGTTTATCGGCGAATGACTTACTGCTATAGGCACCACTTTCAGGTTCAAAGATGGCAGGTGTTTTATCTACAGTTAACCCATAATTCTCTGCCAATTCTTCCAAGACATGATCGGATTTAAATCGTAACCATAGCTTACCAATTTGCATTGACGTATGACGATTTCCTAAGTGATAACACACTTTGGCAAACGATAACCAGTCGGTAGATATTGCTGTAGCAACAGGCTCAGCTAGACCTTTTACTTCAATGTATTGTCCACATTCACTTTTTAAAATTTCTCCTACCAGTAATGGATGTCCACGTTCAACAAAAATACCTATCTCAAAACCTTCGTCAGTGGTGCTTTTTATCCGTGCTTTTTTACGGGTATCTTGATCTAAGGTGATTGAATCTGTAATTGGCTCGTGGCAATGCGACAATCGTTCATATACTTTAATCATTCAATGTCTCTATCTTCATCTATGTTTGGTAATTTCATAAGTCAGCTTACAAGCATATTCTTTGCTATATCTTTATGGTACTTCATTTTAGTTTAGGCCAAGCAATCGAGCTGTTTATTTATGAGTATATGTTTTATATGTGCTTAAAATAAACAGTGAAGACAATGCCGCCTAAATCAAAAGTAGCCCCCATAAATTAAAATAGGCAGTAACGTTGTGCTAAAGGTAATTCTGTTGCCGGTTCACATGTTAATAACTCGCCATTAGCTCTTACTTCATAGGTTTGTGCATCAACCTCTATTTTTGGTTGCCAACTATTATGAATCATGTCGTCTTTGCCAATATTTCGCGTGTTTTTACACTCACCAATCATGCGGGTCATACCTATTTTTTCAGGTACCTTCTTTTCAATCGACGCTTTAGACATAAAGGTCATGGAAATTTTAGCTGCCGCTAGTCCGTGTGCGCCAAACATGGGACGATAATACACAGGTTGTGGTGTTGGAATTGACGCATTTGCATCTCCCATAGGGGCTGCCGCAATAAAGCCTGACTTTAAAATCATCGCGGGTTTTATACCAAAAAATGCTGGTTTCCATAACACTAAGTCAGCCAACTTACCTACTTCAATAGAGCCAACTTCATGACTGATACCGTGGCTGATTGCAGGGTTAATGGTATATTTTGCAATATAGCGCTTAAGGCGAAAGTTATCGTTTTGCTCGGTATCGGGCGCTAAAGGACCACGCTGTTGTTTCATTTTATGCGCTGTCTGCCAAGTACGAGTGATCATTTCACCAACACGACCCATGGCTTGAGAGTCAGAGGCAATCATACTAATGGCGCCTAAATCATGCATGACATCTTCTGCGGCAATACTTTCTTTACGGATACGCGAATCAGCAAAAGCGACATCTTCCGGAATAGAGGGGTCTAAGTGATGACACACCATTAACATGTCTAAATGTTCATCAATAGTATTGATGGTGTATGGTCGTGTTGGGTTCGTTGATGAAGGCAATACATTCGGCTCACCACAGGCACGAATAATATCAGGCGAATGTCCACCACCTGCACCTTCGGTATGGTAAGTATGAATAGTACGGCCTTTAAAAGCGCCAATAGTATCTTCAACAAAACCTGACTCGTTTAAGGTGTCGGTATGAATGGCTATTTGCACGTCATACTTTTCGGCAACTGATAAGCAATTATCAATTGAGGCTGGGGTTGTCCCCCAATCTTCATGCAATTTCAAACCACAAACTCCTGCTTCAATTTGCTCTTCTAATGCCAGTGGTAAACTTGTATTACCTTTACCTAAAAAGCCAAAGTTCATCGGAAAATCGTTGGTTGCTTGTAGCATTTTATGAATATACCAAGGTCCTGGCGTACAGGTGGTTGCCTTTGAGCCAGTAGCAGGACCGGTG
Organism: Colwellia sp.; assembly: GCA_046710905.1. Classification (GTDB taxonomy): domain Bacteria; phylum Pseudomonadota; class Gammaproteobacteria; order Enterobacterales; family Alteromonadaceae; genus Colwellia. The sequence continues at coordinate 82,427 of JBKEHN010000001.1, read as the reverse complement.
CCACCACCAATCATAGTAGTTACACCAGACATCAGTGCTTCTTCTACTTGTTGAGGACAAATAAAATGAATATGCGCATCTATGCCACCAGCGGTAAGAATTTGTCCTTCACCGGCGATAACTTCAGTGCCTGGACCAATCTCAATATCAATATTATCTTGAATATCAGGGTTACCGGCTTTACCAATAATGGCGATACGACCATCTTTAATACCTACATCGGCTTTGACAATACCCCAATGATCTAAAATCAGGGCGTTGGTGATCACCAAATCAACTGTCTCATGACATGAGGCTTGGCTTTGTCCCATACCATCACGAATTACTTTACCACCACCAAATTTAACTTCTTCACCGTATTCGGTAAAATCTTTTTCAACTTCTAACCATAAGTCGGTATCAGCTAAGCGAACTTTGTCGCCTACTGTTGGTCCAAACATATGCGCGTAAGCCTGTTTATCAATATTCGCCATGGTTATCTATTTCCTGCTATGTGGCCTTGTACCTCGCCGCGAAAACCAAATACCTGGCGTTTACCGCGATAGGCAATTAACGTTACTTCACGTTGTTGCCCAGGTTCAAACCTAACGGCTGTACCTGAGGTAATATCTAAGCGATAACCCTTACACTTTTGGCGATCAAATTTTAAGGCTGAATTTACTTCGGCAAAGTGATAATGGGAGCCAACTTGAATAGGACGGTCACCTGAATTTGCAACGGTAACCAATATTTGCTCACAACCTACATTGAGTTGATGAACGCCTTCAGCCGTAATTATTTCACCAGGTATCATATTAGACTCCTTTAAACGATAGGGTTATGAACGGTAACGAGCTTGGTGCCGTCGGGAAATGTTGCCTCAACCTGTACGTCGGGAATTAACGCGGCAATACCCTCCATAACTTGCTCACTACTGAGTAATGTTTTGCCATAATCCATTAACTCAGCAACGGTTTTACCATCACGAGCACCTTCAATAATTTCCATTGAAATATATGCCATCGCTTCAGGATAATTTAATTTCAACCCTCTATTTAAACGACGTTCTGCTAACAATGCCGCGGTAAAAATTAATAATTTGTCTTTTTCTCTCGGTAATAAATCCATAGTATCTCGGTTATCGCTATAATTAAATTTTATGTAAAATCAGTCATGGTGTTTTACTGTGTTAGGTATACCAAATACGGGGTTGAGTCGCTTTTTTCTCGACGGTTAAGGGTCTAACTACTTGCCATAATAAAAGGAAAAACTTTTTACATTGTTCCGCATGATGACCTAAATAACGTATCACTAATAGGCCATCAATATCGGTAATACTAATATATTTTTGGGCTTGATTATTTTCGATAATATCACGCATTGCCTCAATCACTATTTTACGTTGAGACTTGTTTAATTGCTGTGGTGCATACACTAAAAAGGTTGCAAAAACGCTATTTCCAGCTAATCCCGCAGGATGATGCAATAAGTTGTTTTTTGCGGTGATGGCAATACGGTCATGATATTGCAATGTACCTTCAACAAATACACGGTTTAATTGGCTATATTGACCTTGTGTAAATAATTGGTCAGAACTAGGCAAACCCATGCAGGTAATATCCCAGCCTAAATAAACACTTTGTTCGGTTAAATAAATGTCGACGGTATTAAATCCGTCAGCACCGTTATAAACGATAGTCTCTTGTGGGAAGTTTTCACATTTTGCATAATTTTTTATATTCAGTGTTGTTACTTGTACTTGTTTAGAAATACCAATGTTGGCATCTGTCCGTGCACGATAAAAACGATTAGCCCCTGGTGTGGTGACTAACGTATGTGCGTGATCATCAAGGTTAATCTCTACGTGTAACTGATCACCAGATACAATACCGGCAGGCGGATGTAATAAATAGATATGAGCACAGTCTCTTCCTTCAGGATAAAAAGCTTTTTGTACGGTTAAAGGGCCATTACGTCGAGTCTTACTTAATTGAGTGCCCAATGCCGTATAGCTAAAGTTGAGTGCTAAGTTGGCGAGCCACTGTCTGCTTTTAGTGCTCATAAGTGATGTCTTTACTTCTGTACTTTGCGTCATCTTTACTGTTGTACCTTAAAAGTGTTTTCAATCGTTTGAAGAATCCGATAACTATCCAGCCATTAAATGAATAAATTAAAATAGCGTTTAAATATACTCAAAAAGAGATGTATTTATTACATATTAAAGCGTACAAAAAAGCCAAAAGTGCTAATGATTTAAAAGATAATTTACCTATTACTAAACGCCAATCCGAAGTGTTATTCTGGGTTTCTTATGGTAAAAAAAGTTGGGAAATTTCATAAATTCTTGCCATGAGTCCAAGAACTGTTAATAAACATTTAGAACAGGTATTTCGTAAACTTGGCGTAGATAATAGAACGTCAGTAGCAGCTATTTCAATTAGAATATTAGAAGCTTAATAAATAATATTTTTTCATCATTTACCTAATACCAAATTGATTGAGGAGAATAGTTATTCTATTATTAAAATTAATAACGCCGCATATGACTACTAATATCTTTACATTCATTGGCTTTAGAATAACTAGATCTAAAAAACATCCCTTGTTATTAAACATTGAGTACAGCTCGGTATTGGCAAGAAATTTAATCAAACTAGTATAAAATGCAATGACGTTCAAAAGCTATATCGCTTAGTTAAGCGTTCTATCAAGAATGAAATAGAATATTTAACTATTCACCAAACTGAGCAATTAGTAGAGCTAGTGGTTAGCTAACCTCCAGATCGGTTATGATAGCAATAGGATCTGTTTGGTACTGGCTAATTAAGCTGGCTAATTCTGGCTTACAAGAACCACATTTAGTGCCACATTGCAGTTTTTCACCCAATTTATCAACACTGCTACAGCCTTGTCCAATGGCTTTTTCAATGGTTTTTTCACCAATATTAAAACAACTACACACTTGTTTACCTTGATTAAACTCTTCACTAGAAATACCGAGTAAAAGTGATTGTATCGTGGCAAATTCTAGCGTCTGTGCACTAAAAACGTGTTCAAGCCATGATGCTTCGATTTTAGGCCAGCTCGTTGAAAAATACCCTAAGAAAGCAAGTTTACCGGCTTGTAAGCAAACAACATAACATTGGCTTTCTTGTTGAAAGGTTAACCATTCGCCAGATAAGCCACTCGTTTTTTGGCTCCACAACAACGCATCATTAGTGGGTTGATGAAATGCCACTTGATATACATCACCATAGACGGCGGCGCTCTTAACCCAAAAGTCTGCACTGAGCTCAACGTCGCTCGTGGTGTGCACGCTCACATATTGTTGATAGTGTGTTTTACTTAAGGCAACAGCGCCTTGCTTACATTCAGCCTGCCCCGAAATAGGATCGACAATAGCTTGATATAAAGCGCTCACGTTACCATGTGACGCAAAGCTTTCATTCCAATGGATTGGCATAAAACACTCGCCAACGCGTTGTTGATTGTCAACTTTCACATGAGTAATCGCCTGCCCTGTACTTGCGGTAATAGTAAGCATATCGTCATCTTGCACGGCTAAGTCTTTGGCATCTTTAGGATGTAAATATAAGTAGGGTTTGTCTGTATGTGCAGAAAGTTTACTGGTTTTTCCGGTACGAGTCATTGTATGCCATTGGTCACGCATTCGACCACTGTTTAGCAAAAAAGGAAACTCTGCTGAGGTTCGTTGAATCGGTAACTGTGGGCTAACAGCAATAAATTGCGCTTTACCTGATGCAGTATTAAACTTTCCATCGGCATAAACACGGGCACAACCTTGTGGATTTTTTTCATTAACTGGCCATTGAATCGGCGCTAACTGCTGATATTCTTGCGCGCTTAGTTGACTTAAACCCGATAAATCGAGCAATCTCTCACCGTTATTTTCAAAAGCAGTTAACTGAGCATGTTCTTTAAAAACATCACTAACGTCTTCAAAATTAAAGCCATCAAAACCCATTGTCTGAGCAACATCACGGATAATTTGCCAATCATGTTTTGCTTGCCCTGCGGGTAAAACCACATTGCGTTGACGCGATATGCGTCGCTCTGAATTGGTGACCGTACCATTTTTCTCTAACCATGGCGTTGCTGGTAATTTTACATCAGCAAAGGCCAAGGTATCATTTTGTTCAACACAATCCGATACCACCACGAGTTCACACTTTTTCAATGCTGCGATGATTTTATCACGGTCAGGCAAACTCACTACTGGGTTGGTTGCCATTATCCATACCGCTTTAATGTCACCAGACGCTATTTTATCAAACAGTTCAACCGCCTTAGCGCCTTGCTTATTTGCTATGGTAGGTGATTGCCAAAAGCGCTGTACTTTATCTTGATGCACTGGATTATCAATATCTAAATGAGCGGCGAGTTGGTTAGCAAGTCCACCCACTTCTCTGCCTCCCATTGCATTGGGTTGGCCAGTAATAGAAAAAGGTCCACTACCCGCTTTGGCTATTTTTCCACTCGCTAAATGACAGTTAATAATACTCTGGCATTTATCAACGCCAGAAGACGATTGATTAATACCCATAGAATAGAAGGTAACTGCACTTTGACTTTGACAAAATAACTGATAAACAGCTGTTAGCTCTTCAGTACTCACTTGACAATATTCAGCTACTTTCTCTACTGACCATGTTGCTGCTTGTTTTAGGGTCTCTGCAAAACCCTCGGTGAATTGGTCTATATAATCCGCGTCTAAGCCGCCATTTTTACTTAAATAATTCAGCAGGCCATTAAAAAAGGCCCCATCAGTACCGGCCTTTAATTGCACAAAATTATCGGCTAGTTCACAAGTAGCGGTTTTTCTTGGATCGATCACTACAACTTTCATCGTTGGATTAATTTTTTTAGCGCGCTCAATACGTTGAAATAAAACTGGATGTGTCCACGCAGCATTTGAGCCAGTGAGTAATAACAGTTCTGTTTGCTCAAGATCATCATAAGTACAAGGTACAACATCTTCACCAAGGGCTCGCTTATAAGCCGATACCGCTGACGACATACAAAGCCTAGAGTTAGTGTCGATATTACCTGAGCCGATATAACCCTTCATCAATTTATTAGCGAGATAATAATCTTCAGTCAATAACTGCCCTGACACATAAAACGCGACCGCATCTTTACCGTGCTTGTTAATAATATCAGTAAACTTATTTGCTACATGGTCTGTCGCTTGTTGCCAGCTCACTTGTTGACCTGAAATTTCAGGTACTAATAAACGATTAGTTAAATCGATAGTATTAAGTAAGTTACTGCCTTTAACACACAACTTACCATAATTTGCCGGATGATCAGCGGTGCCAACTAATGAAGTCGCTTGGCCATCGGCGACGCCAATATCAACCCCGCAACCAACGCCACAATAAGCGCAAGTACTTTGAATAAGTGACGGTATATTCTCTGTCACCATGGGTGAAACATGCGCTGAAGCAGGTATTAATCTGCTCATACTGAACTCCTCAAACAAGGGTGTTTATCGAACGAATAATAATGCAAACTAATAAAGCACTTGTACTTGTTCGTTTTCAATTCGAATTGGATAAACCGAAATACTCTGATCTTCTTGCAGACATTGTCCTGTTTTTAATGAAAAATGCTGTTTATATAATGGCGAAGCTACCACCGGCTCATCGTCAATAGAACCGACAATGCCACGATAAAGTACATTAGCTTTACCGATAGGGTCGTAATTACCTACGGCATATATTTTTTCTACGCTGTGAGGAATATGGAAGATGGCTATTTGCTCTTCTACTTTTTGCTCACTGGCTTCGTCCGCATTATTGACAAGTAATGCGCTAATACCTGAATCTTTAACTAGGTCTGCTGCTGCGCAGATAGTGCGCCATGATTTATTCGTTGTTGTAGTCATTTAATTGTGCTCCTCTTATGCTTCTTCGGTAACGGCTTCAGCAGCATCAGTTTTTATAGATGGGATAAAGGTTACGGCAATTTTTTCTGCACCACGCGCTGGACGAATTTGCTCTCGCTCAGTAACAAACTGGATATTGCTATCAGTTTTGTCTGAGTTAACGAAAGGTTGAAAACGTTTCAATGCTTCTGGATCTTCAAGAGTCGTTTTCCATTCACATTGATAAGTACCTACAATGGCTTCCATTTGCGTCTCGAGCACATCGTTAATGCCTAGGCTGTCTTTCATGATAACATCTTGCAAGTAAGCTAAACCGCCTTCTAAGTTATCCATCCAAACTGAAGTACGTTGCAATCTGTCGCCAGTTTGTACGTAGAACATTAAAATACGGTCAACATACTTCACTAAAGTATCATCATCTAAATCCGTGGCAAATAAATCACCGTGACGTGGTTTCATACCACCGTTGCCGCCGACAAAAAGGTTCCAACCATTTTCGGTGGCAATAATACCGATATCTTTGCCTTGGGCTTCAGCACATTCACGAGTACACCCTGACACACCAAATTTAATCTTATGGGGGGCACGTAAACCTTTATATCTATTTTCTAAATCGATTGCCATGGTCATGCTATCTTGCACACCGTAACGACACCAAGTAGAGCCTACACAGGATTTAACCGTACGTAATGATTTACCATAGGCGTGACCTGTTTCAAAACCAGCATCAACTAACTCTTTCCAAATAGGCGGTAACTGTTCAACACGAGCACCAAATAAATCAACACGTGCGCCACCAGTAATTTTGGTATACAAGTTATATTTTTTAGCGACTTCACCGAGTACAATAAGTTTATCCGGGGTAATTTCACCACCGGCAATACGCGGTACCACTGAATAAGTACCATCTTTTTGCATGTTACCTAGATAAGTATCATTGGTATCTTGTAGTGATAAATGAGGCTTTTTAAGAATGTAATCATTCCATACTGAAGCGAGTACGGAAGCAGCTACCGGTTTACAAATTTCACAACCTAAACCTTTACCGTGCTTACTTAATAGCTCATCAAATGTTTTTATTTTTTCTACGCTAACAATATCGAAGATTTCACTACGTGAATAAGCGAAATGCTCACAAATGTCTTTTTTAACTTCAACACCGCGCTTTTCAAATTCATTATCAGCAACACTCTTAACTAAGGCTGCACAACCACCACAACCAGAGCCGGCTTTAGTGCCGCTTTTCACTTGACCAACATCAACGGCGCCACAATCAATCGCGGCAATAATGTCGCCTTTAGTAACGTTATGACATGAACAAATTGTTGCGGTATCAGGTAAGGCATCAACACCTAATGTTGGCTTATCAGCTGCCATTGGCAGAATAAGGCCTTCCGGAGATTCAGGTAATTCAATGGCATTAAGCATGTATTGTAATAAGGTATCGTATTCACTGGTATCGCCAATTAGTACGGCACCGAGCAAGGCTTTTTTATCAGACGATACAACAATCTTTTTATATACACCTTCAGGTTGGTTCTCGTAGGTATATGTTAATGAGCCTTCAGTTTTACCGTGCGCATCACCAATTGAACCCACTTCTACGCCCATTAGCTTTAACTTCGTGCTCATATCAGCACCGGTAAATTCACCTTCTTCACCACTGATATGTTTGGCTGCTACTTTAGCCATGGCATAACCTGGTGCAACTAAACCAAAGATAAAGTTATTCCATAAAGCACATTCACCTATCGCGTAAATATTTGCATCTGACGTTTGACATTGATTATTAACAATAATACCACCACGTTCACCCAGGTCTAGGTCAAATTCACGGGCAAGGTTGTCATATGGGCGAATTCCCGCGGAAAATAAAATTAAATCTGTTTCTAATTCGGTATCATCACTAAAACATAATTTATAACGGCTAGTATTACCTTTTTCGATGACACTCGTTGCTTTTGAGGTATGAACTTGTACACCTAAGTCTTCAATTTTTTGTCTTAATAAACGACCGCCGCCACCATCGATTTGTACACCCATTAACTGTGGCGCAAATTCAACAACGTGTGTTTGTAGGCCTAGTTGTTTGATAGCGTTTGCCGCTTCAAGACCTAATAGACCACCACCAATAACCACACCAACTTTACTTACTTTAGCACTGGCAGCGATATCTTCTAAATCGTCAATGGTACGATAAACTAAGCAGTGATCTTGATCTTTACCTGGAATAGGCGGCACAAACGGATAAGAGCCAGTCGCTAAAACAAGCTTGTCGTAGTGATATGTTTCACCACTTTGTGTGCTAACAAATTTAGCCACTTTATCAATGGCAGTAACTTTGGCATTGGTCTTAAAGTTAACACCCAATTCTTCATAGTGCTCAGGGGTAGTCATCGCTAAATCTTCAGCCGTTTTACCACCAAAATATTCAGACAAGTGAACTCGGTCGTAAGCTAAACGAGACTCTGCAGATAACACAGTTATGTCGTAATCGGTATTTTGTGCCATTTCTTCAACAAAATGATGGCCAACCATGCCATTACCTACCACAACAACTTTAAATTTTTTCAATAACTGCTTATCTGTACTCATAAGGGCGTAATCCTACTCATAATGCGTGAATAAAATAAAACCAATGAGTAAATGACACACTCTTTATAAGGTTTTATTCAAGATATCTTTACTACAGCAAGTGGGATGCCAATATTTTTTTAAGTTAAATAACAAGGTATTAAGATAATTAATATGCCTGTATCTTATAGCTTTGCACTAGAGTGAAGACTGTTTGGCACTCGGACGGTGCAAGCACTCACAACATATAAATAACCTAGACACGACCTAATGAACGATAATTGAGTCATTCGCTCTTCAAATATCTTAAGGGTTACTAGTTATTGGTTTTATGTTTTGAAGGAGATATTGTATGGGTATTAGTCGATTGAGCTAAATGATGATTGATAAAGGGCCTTTATCTTTGTCAATCAAGGTATCCGTTTCAGCGTTTGTTAGTCATGTTAATTGAGTCTTTTATGCTATAGCGAGGCTTTAGTTAAATGGTTGAGGTTGATGCTGTCCACACTCATTCTGATAGTCCTTTTTCTTTAACTACGGTAAATTTTTTAAGGAATTCACTGGCGGGCATAGGTCTGCCGGTATAATAACCTTGCACATAATCACACTTTTCATCTTGTAGATATTGCAGTTGAGCTTCAGTTTCAACACCTTCAGCAAGTACATCTAATCCTAACGAGTGGCTCATTTGAATAATAGCAGTGGTAATTGATTTACTATCGTCGTCATTTTCTAGATCTGAAATAAAACTCTGGTCTATTTTCACTTTTTGGATTGGAAAACGCTTCAGGTAACTCAGTGAAGAATAACCGGTGCCAAAATCATCCATCGCTAACTGAAAACCTGCATCATGCAGAGCTTGCATAGTCTCGATGGCTTGGTCAACATTATACATCACCGCACCTTCTGTAATTTCAAGTTCGATACAGTCAGCACTAACATCATGCTGAGCTAAAATCATGAGCATATTCTGTAAAAAATCTTTACGCCTAAATTGTACAGGTGAAATATTAATCGCCACCCTAATAGCTAAAATTCCTGCATTTACAAAACTTTTTATTTCACGACAAACCTGCGCCAAGACCCAATCACCTAACTCGTTTATTAGTCCACTCTGCTCAGCAACTGCAATAAATTGATCCGGAGGGATCATACCCTTCTCAGGGTGGTGCCAGCGTATCAATGCCTCAGCCCCAACCAAGCTATTATTGTTTATAGCAAAAAGTGGTTGATAGTAGAGTTCAAACTGACCTTGTGTTAACGACTCTGCTAGATCAGTCAATATCTCCTTATTTTTTTGTAATTTTACATTCATTTCTTGAGTAAAGAAACAGGTAGTATTACGGCCATTATCTTTCGCCTGATACATAGCAATATCAGCATTTCTAACTAGCTCTTCACTATTATTAGCATCATCAGGATAAATAGTAACTCCGATACTACTTCCCATATTTATATTGTTTCCGTTTACTGCTATGGGTGTTTTTAATAGCGTATTGATTCGCTTCGCAAAAATCATCGCGCCTTCGACTGTATTAATTTTATTGATAATGAACGCAAATTCATCACCACCTAGCCGTGCTACTGTATCCGTCTCTCGCCCTGTACCAGAAATAATTAACGATACTTGTTTTAATAATTCATCACCAGCGTCATGACCCATGGTATCATTAATGATCTTAAAATTATCCAAGTCCATGAATAACAAGGCAAATTTATACTTATTCCGTTTAGATAGTGCTATCGCTTGATGTAATCGGTCTTGAAATAAGAGCCTATTAGGCAGGCCAGTCAGTGGATCATGCAATGCTAAATGTTTTAATTGACGTTCTGCCAGTTTGCGTTCATTGATCTGTAGCTTTAGATCAAGATTGTTACTATCTAACGCCTTTTTTGATTGGTTGATGTGATAAGCCAGCAAACCAAATTCATCCTGTCTGCGATCATCCAGTAATTCTGTCTGAGCCCCCTCAGCTGCTTCCTGGGGTTGCTGAAGTTGTTTTACCATTTGATACATAGGTATGATTAAACTACGTCGACAATAAGTGAAGCCAAAAAAAGTAGCGATAATTAGGATGGTGATGAGCAATACCAAGATCAAATTTGCCACCTTACTCGCACTATTTATTGCTACCTGCTGTGGTGTGACCACCACAATCTTCCAAAGAGTTTTTGGCATAATAAATACCGACACGTTCACTGGTTCACCGAGTAGTAGATCTTGTTTAGAAATCACAGAAATAGTATCAGAACTATAATGTAATTCTTGGTCACGTAATATCGCTATATTAGCGATTATTAACTGCGCACCTATTGAGGATACTTGCTTACTCTGCTTGGCAATACTATCTGCCAGTAGTATATTTTCGCCTGACAGTGCTTGAATAAATGATTTGTTTATCTCAGTTAAAATTCCAGCGATTGGCTGAAATAGAGGCTGCTTTTCTGCGAGTTGCTCTACTGTAATATACTCTCGAGTTAAATGGTTATTAGCTCGATTAGTTATTTTAGTTAACTGCTCATCGGGAAAAGACAAAAACTTATTATTACGATCGACAGCATAAGCATAACCACCAAGTTTGTCGCTACCCTTACTTAATATACTCTTGAGTTGTTGTAGACTGACATCAACCGTCGCATTACCCTCGAATTTTTTCTGGTTGAACATTGCTACCGTACAGGTAACCATTGGCGCTAAGGTATATGGGTCCATATAAGACTTAGACCAGAGACACTCACCTTGCTTAGTATAACGGCCTGGAACATACCACTCTTCATTATGATAACCAGTACTCTCAGTATCATTGTATTGATCGAAATATTGCAAATCACCTAGACTGTCTCGCCCCCAAAAAAAGCTACGTCGCGCTAAACCAGTAGTGAATCTTTCTGGTTCAGGCCATACTCCACCGCCAGCAATAAACTTTTCATTTTCTTTTATATCAAGTAATTGAGGGATAACCTTATAGAATAGTTCTGGTTCTTTAGGCAATTTTTCCCCTACGGCAGCCAAGTTTCGGGCTAAATTTTCGGCAATACTGATACGCAGTGATATATCAGCAACGATACGTGAACCAGTCTCCTCGATTAGTTCTTTATTTTTACTGATCAGATAATCTTTAATGACAAGATCGACAACCAAATAAGTCGCCGCGATCATCACTAAAAACAGCAGGCTCAAACCAAAAGAAAACTTAAATAAAATAGTATTTGTGGGCTTTACTCTTGGTCGAACAGAAGACATGGCTTTCCTGGGAAATAGGGATACGCATTATCAATCAAGATGCATTTCTCAGAATACTTGAGCTATTTCAATTCAAGGCACTGTGATGAAATAATAGTTTTCGATTATAACTCACAGCAACGATGAAGTGATATTCAATCAAGCGCTTCTTCAATAGTAACGGGTATAAATTAATATTAAAAACTAAATCGCATAGTAAAACTTAAGATACTCAGCGTATAGACATTGATTAAATCATATTTATTATCAATGGAGTAAGTATTATAACTATTACTTAAACCAACTAAACCATATAATTAATAGACTGTAATGTCATTTAATATAACATTTTTGTAGGGTTGGTTCACGCTTTACTTTCTACACAATGAACGCTGTTATCCATAAGACAAAGAAAATCAAAGTAGCACCTTGCCAAAATACTATCGGATTACGCTGTAAAAGTGGCTGGCTTTTATATTCTTCTAATGCCGAGGCGGAAGGCTTACTCAACTCTGCTTTTAATTCAGAATAAGCTTGAAAACGAAACTTAGGGTCAGCTTGGGTTGCTTTTGATAACACCATATCAAGCCAAAGAGGCAAGTCGCTACGAAATTGTCGAATACTGCGATACTGCCATTGAGAGTAATTGTCTAAACGACTCTTTACGTCATCAATCAAGTGATTTTGTGTACTCATATCAGCTCTTTGCATCGGTTTGTACGGCAGTTCTCCGCAAAGCATTTCATAAGCAATAACCCCCAACGAAAACAAATCACTTTGATGGTCTGCATGTAAAGTCAATAGTGTTTCTGGCGCGATATAATTCAACGTGCCTTGCGGTACGGTTTCGGTTAACACATCATTATTTTCCGCCAGTGAAGCAATAAGGGCGGTACCGTAATCAATGAGAAATACTTTTCCGTGAGCATCAATCATAATATTGTCAGGCTTTAAATCTCGATGAATAACCTCTAGGCGCTGAAACGAACGTAAAGCAATAATAACCTGTTCAATAATATCACGTACTTGTGCAAGGTTAGGTTTAGGATTATCAAACATCCATTGCCCGAGCGTTTGTCCATCAATATATTCGCAAATATGATAAATAAATTGGCTATTTTCATTACCACGCTTTATTTTCATTACGTGAGGGTTACTGAGCTTTTCGCCTAACCAAGCTTCACGAATAAAACCTTGTAAGTAGTAGCTGTCTTCTGTGAGGTTTTGTGAAGGAACTTTGAGTACACAAGGCTCTTTTTGTTCAGCATGTATGGCTAAATATAGGTGTGAGCGAACACTGTTATGAATAACTTTACAAATTTGATAGCCATCGATTTTATTACCTACTGCCAAAGCGGGTGGGATGACTTTATTAAGTAGTTCTCGTTCAACCTCAATTAATGCTCTGTTAGGTGTTGCGCCAATTTGTACCAATAAACAACTGACATTGTCTTTACTACCATTAGTTATCGCTAACTCAGTCAAAGACTTAGAAATTTTCTCTAAGTCTTGGCTAGTCGATTCCTTAGATATATTATTGAGCTGCGCTTTTAATTGTTGCATGGGTATATAGTCATGTACACCATCACAAGTTAATACAAAGACATCACCCGCTTGCACAGCAACTTCTTGCACATCAACTTGTAAACGGTGGTCAGCCCCTAAAGCACGGGTTAATACACTATGAGATGGCCCCTGCTTTTGTTGATGATCCGTTGTAATTGCCTCAAAAGAATTTTGTCTATATAGACTAATTCGAGTATCACCGACATGAAAAATATAAGCGGTTGATGATTTGATGATTAACGCTGAAAACGTTGTTAACCATTGAAGGGAATAGCCTGTTTTGTTATCTACTTGTGCATTAAGCCATTGATTTAAACTTGATAACACCTTACCCGCCGATTTTTGGGTCGACCATGTTGCTGGTGTTGCATAATAGTCACCAATAAATTGTGTGACCGATATTTGCGCAGCTTCGGCCGCCTTACTTGCACTAGAAACACCATCGGCAATCACAGCAACAACACCTTTGGCGGTTAGCTCGGTGGGATTAGGCACTAAAGAAGCAAAAGCATCTTGATTGTCAGCCTTAATACCTGCACTACTGTAACCACCTAAAGAGACCTCTAACTTAGCTTGAGTAGTCTTGATAGCGGTCGTGTTTTTTTTTGTCATTGCTTGCTCATACGAGTCTTGTTCATGTTAGTGATATGTACACCCCACTTAACGTAACCACAGAATAATGAATAGTATTTATCCCGTGGTTAATGCATGTAAACTAACTAACTTGAATTAATTCTACTGTGCCATCTTCACGAATCTCAGTCATAGAGCCTTTTGGCTCTTTCATAAAGAGTAAGGTGATAAAACCAACGACAGCGGTTGCCGCAATCACTAAGAAGAAATCTTGGTAGCTCACCATAGATAATACCGTTAGATAAACAACCGCACCAACATTACCATAAGCACCGGTCATACCGGCTATCTGTCCTGTTAATCGACGTTTAATTAATGGTACTGCAGCAAACACTGCCCCTTCGCCTGCCTGAACAAAGAACGAACATGCCATTGCAGTAACAACAGCCAATACCAGTGGCCAAGTACTGTCAATAAGTGACATAGCCAAATAACCTACCGCTAAACCAGCCGTTAAGATGAGTAAGGTTTTTTTACGGCCAAACTTATCACTTAACCAACCGCCACCAGGTCGCGACATTAAATTCATAAAAGCATACAACGACGCAAGTAAACCCGCATAAACCATATCTAAACTAAAGGTTTCGGCAAAGAATAAAGGTAACATAGATACAACAGCTAGTTCAGAACCAAACGTCGCAAAGTATAATACATTTAGTACCGCAACTTGTTTAAATTCGTAGCGGTGAATCTCAGGAACTTCTTCGCTAAATAAATGTCCGTTGATTTGGTAGGTTTTTCTTACTTCAACAATAAAGAGTACAACTAAACCTACATAAGCAGCAATGGCCATATTACTTGAAAGTAAACTAACGCCTTCAGGCGATAGCTTCCAAGTCAGTAATGCTAATGCCCCATACATAGGTAACTTCATGATTAACAGTAAATAAAAATCACTTACGCTAGTAACTTCCATCGCGCCTGTTTGTTTAGGCTTAAAATAGGTAGCCCCCTTTGGTGTGTCCGTAACATTGGCATACCAAATAAAACTAAAAATCAAACTTAATAAACCAGTGAGGGCAACTGAATAACGCCATGCTTCTTCTACCCCAAAAGTATCGCCAATAAAAAGGGCTAACATAGGTAAAGACATTGCTGCAGCCGCTGAGCCAAAGTTACCCCAGCCACCATAAAGACCTTCAGCAGTCCCTAACTCATGAGCAGGAAACCATTCACTTACCATACGAATACCAATAACAAAACCAGCACCGATAAAACCTAGTAAAAATCGAGATATTGCTGCTTGCTCAAAATTTTGTGCTAGAGCAAACATAAAACAAGGCACACTGCAGACCGCAAGTAACACAGCAAAGGTTAACCTAGGACCATATTTATCAGTTAGCATGCCAATAATGACACGTGCAGGTATAGTCAACGCGACATTTAAAATCAATAATGTTTTAATTTCACTACTACTTAGACCTAAACTATCGGCAATAACGGCCAGTAATGGTGCATGGTTAAACCACACCATAAAGGTGATAAAAAATGCCATCCAACTTAAATGGAGTATTTTCATTTTCCCTGTAAATGACCACAACTTTATGCCAACTTGATTACTCATTATTTTATCCTATAAAATGTATATAACTTTATACAGCAAGCAAAATGCCAGTCATTAATATTATTTTATAAAGCAAATATATCAATCAGTTACAGTAGTCCCTAATAAATATTTAGCTATAAGCGTGCACTGTTTATGGGGCACCGCACCTAGACAGTGCAGTAATATCAGAGAATAAAATAGGTGGGTAAGACATTTTTAGGCTAATGACTCATCTTGTTGTAATAGTTTTTTGAAATAGATAGTTTGAAGAGATGGTGGTGAGAAATAACCCCGTTAAACGCTAAGGTACTCTGTACGAATAACCTTATTACCTTGCCAAGTTTGGAGATACCTACTTCAAGTGCCTCAAACCAATCTAAAAAGCGCTTAACATGGTCACTTTTAAAGATACTAGTGTGTTGTGGGTAGATCATATCTAGCTTACCTACTCATCTAATCCAACGACTTGAGAGTCTTTCACTTTTATAAAGACAATATTGAAGTGTTCTCTGGTAGAGTCTACACGAACTTTATCTGCCAAGGTTTGACTTAATGTCGTCGCCAGCAGATTGATATTAGGAGAAGATATAATGATGATTTCAGCCAAACAGTCAATGGCTAAAAACCAGTGGCTTGCTCAAGCTTTACCGCTATTTCTACGACACAAACAAAGTAATTATTTAAAAGTTCGTCATTTGAATTATTATCTTACCAAGAGCCTATTAACTATAGACACTGATAACAAGGCATATAGTTTAATTTATTGAGCTAAACTAAACTTGTGACAGACAGTTTATGTCCTAAATATTACCTTTAAAACAATACCGATAACGAGGTTATGGCATTGTTTGCGTGTAAAACTCACCAATGTATTGACCACCCTTAATTTTTACAATTAAACGTAGTTTATAGCTACCACCTTGATTAGCCAAAAGTCTACCTAGTGGTGTATTACTGCGCCAATAATAAGGGCTTTTTTTCATACCCAAAGGATATGGTGTCATCTTGTCACTTTTATCGACTAAAAACAGTGTTGCACTATCTAGTGGAAACGTTGAATTAACCTCAGTCACACCGGCCTCATCAGAAACATTTATTTTAAATTCACCAGAGAGAAGTACGCAACTTTTATTAACAATATCACAATGCCCTTCTGGTACTAGTTGTACTATTTTACTATCATCCGCCTTATTTTCTTCATACAGATCGGCGCCAATAAAGCCAAATATAGCGAGAAAAGGCGCAACCATAAAGGCCATTTTAGTGTGTTTATTCATAAAATTTTCTTCTTATTATTGAATATATGAATCATCATATTTTGGAGCATTAAAAAAGACTGTTTGGTCAACTGAATACCGTTTGCCGAAAGTTCAGTGTTCTCTTCAGGCTAGTTAATGGA
The DNA here is from genome assembly GCA_046710905.1 of Colwellia sp. Lineage (GTDB taxonomy): Bacteria > Pseudomonadota > Gammaproteobacteria > Enterobacterales > Alteromonadaceae > Colwellia. Next base: position 65,599 of record JBKEHN010000001.1, on the reverse strand, counting down.
CTATACTAATTAGACTCATTGATTAATCAAACTATACCAATTTGATTAAATTCTTCCCAACTCAGAGCTTGCTCGATGTTCATTAACAAGGAAAATTTGTTTCGGTTTAGTCATTCTAAATCAAATAAATTTAACGATGTTAGTGGGCATCAAGAAAGCTCCCAGAGGTCTAGTTTAAAAGGCTTACATGCTGCGTTATTGATTTTTATAAGGACGCTGTAGGGAATGCAGGAGCTTATCCAACTGAATAATCATTCTCTTCAATCAATGCCTTGCCTCTAAGCCTTTTAATTCTCGCTGAGTGGGAAAGAACTTAATCAACTTGGTATTACCATATTTTATTTTCTAATCGTTAATTAGAGCTTAACAAAAAAGGCCAGACGACGGTTTATATAAATTGTCATCTAGCCTTTATATTATCTGACGTAAGCTAAGTCACGCCTAATCACTTAATATTCTAGTGGTCGTGTGCTGCGCTAACAGCTCCAGGAACACGCATATTCTCTACCATTGCTTGGATATGAGCTGGCGCTGGACCCGTTACTTTAAGTACTGCAAAGGCTACAGCAAAGTTAACTAATGCACCGACAGAACCAAAGGCGTTAGGAGAGATACCAAAGAACCAATCTTTATCCATGCCACCTAAAAAGGACGTACCTGGGATAAACATAATACCTTTGTGTTGGAACACGTATAACATGGTGATACCGATACCTGAAACCATACCGGCAACCGCTGCTTTACCACTCATTTTCTTAGAGAAAATACCCATCATTAATGCCGGGAAGATACTCGATGCTGCTAAACCAAAGGCTAGCGCAACAGTACCTGCGGCAAATCCAGGCGGATTCAGCCCTAAGTATCCTGAGACAATGATGGCGATGGTCATCACCACGCGACCAGCTAATAGCTCATTTTTCTCGGACATGTCTGGTGTTAAGATACCTTTCATTAAATCGTGCGAGATCGATGAGGATATTGCTAATAACAAGCCAGCTGCTGTTGACAGTGCTGCGGCTAAACCACCGGCGGCGACAAGCGCAATCACCCAGTTAGGTAAGTTCGCAATAGCAGGGTTAGCTAATACCATAATATCACGGTCAACTTTAACCATTTCATTGGTTGCTGCATCAGCAGTGTACTGAATTTTACCGTCACCATTTTTGTCTTCATACTTTAACAGACCCGTTTTTTCCCAATCTTTAAACCATTGTGGACGCTCAGCGTACTCAAGATTTTGACCAGCAACAGGCTCAATAGTATTCATTAGATTTAAACGAGCCATTGCACCAACTGCCGGAGCAACAGTGTAGAGAAGACCAATAAAGACTAAAGCATAACCCGCTGAAGCACGTGCTGCTTGTACTGATGGCACAGTGAAGAAACGCATGATTACATGAGGCAGACCGGCAGTACCAATCATCAGAGACATGGTATAGGCAAACATATTCAAGCCACCACCTAAGTTTGATGTGGTGTATTCTTTAAAACCTAAGTCAGTAACAACCATATCTAACTTATCAAGTAAGTAAACACCACTACCATCAGCTAATGTACTACCTAAACCTAGCTGTGGAATTGGGTTACCGGTAAGTTGTAATGAAATGAATACCGCTGGAATTGTGTAAGCAAAAATCATCACTACATACTGAGCTATTTGTGTATAAGTAATACCTTTCATACCACCTAGTACTGCGTATACCCAAACAACGAACATACCAATGTACAGACCTACCGCATAGTCAACTTCTAAGAAGCGAGAGAAAGCAACACCCACACCTTTCATTTGACCGATGATATAAGTTAATGAGGCAATGATTAAACAAGCAACCGCAACAATACGTGCTGTTTTTGAATAATAACGATCGAAGATGAACTCAGGTACAGTAAACTTACCATGTTTACGCATGTATGGCGCTAAAAGCAATGCTAATAAGACATAACCACCTGTCCAACCCATTAAGAATACTGAGCCGCCATAACCCATAAAGGCAATCATACCGGCCATTGAGATGAATGATGCTGCACTCATCCAATCGGCACCGATTGCCATACCGTTTTGTAATGGGGTAATACCACCGCCCGCTACGTAGAAATCACTGGTTGAACCCGCACGAGCCCACCAAGCAATAGCAAAGTATAAAGCGAACGTGCCAAATACTGCGATGTAAGTATATAGTTTTAACTCTTCCATCTCTTAGCTCTCCGCGTGATATTTTTTATCAAGCTTGTTCATTTTGGCACCATACCAAAAAATCAAACCTAAAAATGAATAAATTGAACCTTGCTGTGCAAACCAAAAACCAAGTTTGTACCCACCTAGACGAAATTCATTTAGCGGCTCTACCAACAGTAAACCTAAACCAAATGAAACAACGAACCAGATTGCAAGACAGATAAAGATCAAACGCAGATTTTCCTGCCAGTATGCTTCTTTATTTTCTTCCACAATAGTCTCCTAGCGACATAGCGTTTTTTAGCGATTTATTTTTCATTTCGCTTTATTACGCTTTTACTTATAAGAAAGTTAGTAATAATTTTATTTATCGAGTAGTAAAAGTAATACCTAAGTTAGCTCGATATTCTCGATTCAGCGAGAATCACGAAGCAGCTTGGGTATAAATATAGATTTCTGTCAAAACTTACCAAAAGCGATAATAGTGACAAAAATCCATATTCAACTTTAACTATTAAACAATCTAGCAAGCTTTTTTTTGACGGGGTATTAGCCTTTAGTCTAGATTATAACAAAAGCTTACAGGCTAGAGAAACCTGAGTATTTAGTCTATTACGGCTTTATTTAATATTTTCTCTTTTTTGCTATAGAAATAAAAGCAATAAACGCCTACGAGCTTTTCCCTATATATACCCATTCCACTTGAAGATGCTCGTTTCAGGAAGTCTGAGCGATTCATAATCAAGGCACATTTTTTTATTAAGGGTCATTCAGGAGAATCATGCATCTTCAAGTGGAACGGGTATAAATGCCTCACACTTTAGTCTAGATTTAGCTAATAACACTTGTCTAACAGCACACAAAACTCTAAATTAGTGCTATTACTTATATACCCGTTACCATTCAAGATGCATGTTTCAGAGTGCTTGAGCAATTTCAATTCAAGGCGCTGTGATGAAATAAGGGTAATTCCCTTATAAATCACAGCAACGATGAAGTGATGTTACTCAAGCACCTCTTTGATGGGTTTAAAATCACTTTATACGGCGTTAAATAATCAAACCATAGAATGACTATGCTTAAATTATTTTCCTTGCCTAAAGAGATTTTAATTCCCACTGAAATCCTGCACTTTGAATGATAGCGGGTATAGTTGATCACTACTGCCTAATAGCGGGATAAAGCATGGATACCAAACTTTCAGAAATCAGTAATTTTATTCATAGTATTCCGCCATTTGATAGCTTACCTAAGCAAGTGTTAGCGCACTTAGTTCGCGAATTAAGTATCAATTATGTAAGAAAAGACAACTCTTTGCCGCCAAAAGACATTAATGAGCCAAGATTATACATATTACGAAAAGGGGCAATTAGCTGCAGAACAGCTGATGGGGTATTGGTCAGTCGACTTGGTGAAGGCGACTTGTGTGATGCCTTTTATCATAGTCATAACAGTGCACTAGATAATCGTCAAATCATCATAGAAAACCAACTTAACGTGCATACCGATGAAGACTGCTTAATTTACAGTGTCGAAGCCGATGTCTTGTATGATATCGGTGAGCGTTTTCCCAGTATCAGTGATTATTTCAGCCAAAATTCCGCACAACGATTAAAAAATAAGATGAGTCAGATTAATGAAGAGGCTATTTTATCTTCCACCTTGATGAATACGTCGGTGAGTAACTTCTACCATACCCCCGTTGCCTCTATTGATGCTAAACAAACAATACAGCAAGCGGCGATACAAATGAATGAACAAGACTATTCTTGTTTAGTGGTGGTCGAAAATAAGAACCCTGTTGGCATTGTTACTGATCAAGATATTCGCCGCCGTTGCGTAGCAACAGGGTTAGCAACCAGTGAAATCATTAGTGAAATCATGACACACGACATGTGCAGCATCGATGCAAAGAGTAGTGCCTATGATGCTTTAATAAAGATGAACGCTAAGCATATTCATCATCTTCCAGTTACCCAACATGGCAACCTTGTTGGTATGGTTACCGTTACAGATTTAATTAATAATGAAGGTCATAATGCCATTAACTTATCGAGTATTATCCATAAAGCGAATACGCTCACTGAGCTAAAAGAGATAAGCCTATTTTTACCTAAACTTCAAATCAGATTAGCAAAATTAGGCAGTAGTGCTGACCATGTCGGTAAAAGTATTAGCGCAATTACTATGGTATTTACCAAGCGTTTAATTGAAATGGCTGAAGGTAGGTATGGTCAAGCTCCCGTACCTTACGCTTGGCTTGCGGCGGGATCTCAAGCGAGACAAGAGCAATTGGCTCATGCTGATCAAGATAATGCTATTATTATCTGTAATTCCATGAAACCCTATGATGATGCTTGGTTTGAAAGCCTCGCTTCCTTTGTCTGCGATGGTTTAGCTGAATGCGGGTTTATCTACTGTCCTGGTGATATTATGGCCACTAATCCTAAGTGGCGACAACCCCAAAAAATCTGGCATAATTACTTTACCGCTTGGGTAGATACACCTAGTCCAAAAGCTCTGTTAAACAGCTGTATCTTCTTTGATTTAGATACAATTTATGGTGATGTTTCGTTACTTAACAACGTAAGGAAACAACTACTGATAAAAACTCAAAATAACACCTTGTTTATTGCGCATTTATCTAAAAACGCCTTAAACTTACGTCCACCACTGGGATTTTTCCGAGACTTTGTATTAAAACAAAGTGGTAAACATAGAGCTACTTTAGATTTAAAACATAATGGCATCGCACCAGTGGTCGATTTAGCACGAATTTATGCCCTTGCTGAAGGTATTAGTGCGGTCAATACCATAGAGCGAATTCAACAAGCGGCGGGTACCCACTCACTAACGAGAGAAGCTGCAGACAACTTAATTGATGCCTATGAGTTCATAGGTATGCTCAGAGTTGAACACCAAGCGAAAGAATTAATGCGAGGAGAAATTCCTGATAACTACTTATCACCTAAAGAGATTTCGAAGTTAGAACGTGAACACCTTAAAGATGCTTTCAAAGTGATTAAAAGCCTACAAGACGCCAGGCAATCGAGCTACTAATGACCAGTACTACCTTAACAAACTCACTAATGTTCGGCTGGCTTTTAGGTTATGAAGCCAAACGTAAGCAACTATTAAAAAAGGCGCCTGCGGGCGCATTAAGAGATTTTTTATTAGTGCCTTTGCCTCATATTGATACCCCCATCGATAAGGTAGAAATATTAGCTGTTGATTTTGAAACAACCGGTCTTGATGCCAAACAAGATAAGTTATTAACTGTTGGCTTTATCACCCTTAAAAAACAACAAATGTCACTCAAAACAAGCTACCATCAAATTATCAAAACCCAAGCGCAGCTTGAAGAAAGTAATGTCATTATTCACCACATTACTGACAGCCAAAAAGAACAAGGACAAGCATTGTCCACCGTAGTTGAGACACTATTGCAAGCCCTAGCAGGTAAGGTAATGCTGGTACATTTTGCGCGTATTGAAAAACAGTTTTTAACTGAAGCTTGCCTTGAACTTTATGGCATGGCACCGACCTTTCCGATGATAGATACGCTAGCACTTGCTAAGCGTCATTTAGATAAACGGGATGTTGCCTACGACCCTTCTGAATTACGTCTAACTAATTTACGCTGTAAATTTGAACTACCTGAACACCATGCTCATGATGCACTAAACGATGCAATTGCTACCGCTGAATTATTTATGGTACAAATGAGTAAAGCGAATAAAAACGGCGAAGTGACGTTAAAAGATGTGTTGTTATAACTACTCCAGTATTAATACTTTTACTGGTAACTCTCTAACCTACTTTACATCTGCGTTCACAATTGATCATAAAGTGACAAATAATTATCCTCATAGCGCTTTTCCCTGGTCGTCTTGAGTTACAATCAAGGTATTACATCAGCTAGCTAACAGCTCTAAAGGATGAACATGAATAACTTATTGAACGCAGAAAATACTGGTATACCATTAATAATCATTGAAAAGGCCGCATATCAAACTTGGTTTGCACACCAAGATGAACAGAGTAAAGCTTGGTTATCAAATACGCAATTTACCGGAAAAGGCTTGGCTCTTATCCCAAATAGCCAAAGTAAAATTAACCAAGCCGTATTTGTCGTTACCGATGCGAGCGATTTCTTTGCTTGTGGTGACTTAATTAAACAGTTACCCCAAGGTCAATACTTATTAAAAGCAGACGCTAAACATGTTGAGGCGATTAGCTTTGGCTGGTTAATTGGCGCATATCAATATGATAGATATATTAGTAACAAGTCAGCTAAAGTTTTAGCCAGTTTAGCAATTAATAATACTGATACTGTAGCAAGTGCTATTAAATTTGCCCAAGCGACTGCCTTAACACGTGACTTAGTCAATACACCCGCCGCCGATATGATGCCAGAAGATATCGCCAAAGCGGCATTAAACCTAGCAGAACAATTTAATGGTGACGTTAAACAAATCATTGGTGATGAACTACTTGTTCATAATTACCCAACTATTCATGCTGTTGGTCGTGCCAGTGTTCATACGCCTCGTTTAGTTGATTTAACCTGGGGTGATAGTAAAAATCCACTGGTCACTTTAGTAGGTAAAGGAGTCTGTTTTGATAGTGGTGGTTTAGATATGAAACCCGCTGCCGGCATGCGTAACATGAAAAAAGATATGGGCGGTGCCGCCCATGTTTTAGGTCTAGCGCAATTAATTATGGCGCATAACCTGCCAATTAATTTGCGAGTGTTAATTCCTGCAGTAGAAAACGCAGTATCAAGCAATGCGCTTCGCCCAGGTGATGTGGTTACTACGCGTAAAGGACTAACGGTTGAAATTCATAATACCGATGCTGAAGGTCGTTTAGTTTTATGTGATGCCTTAGCCGAAGCAGAAAATGATGATCCTACCTTGATTATAGATTTCGCTACCTTAACAGGTGCTATGCGTGTTGCCTTAGGTACTGAATTACCTGGTTTCTTCTCAAATAATGATCAAGTTGCCACAGATATTACTGCAGCGGGTAGCAAAATTAGCGATCCGGTATGGCGTATGCCACTTTATAGCCCATACGATAACTTATTCGACAGTACGATTGCAGATATGACTAACTGCCCAGCGCAACCTTTTGGTGGTGCTATTACTGCCGCGTTATACTTGCAACGTTTTGTTGAAAAAACAGATTGGGTTCATTTTGATGTAATGGCCTTTAATGTTCGCCATTTATCTGGCCGTCCATTAGGTGGTGAAGCATTTGGTATTCGTGCTGTATTCGATTACTTAGCAACTAGATTTAACTAATTCGACCCATTAAGTTCGCCACAATATAGTTATTCAGGCCGCCCGCTTTCATAGGAAATGGTGAAGTATTTGCTATTCGTGCTGTATTCGATTAATTAGCAACTAGATTTAACTCATTCGACCCATTAAGTTCGCCGCAATATAGTTATTCCGGCCGCCCCCTTTCATAGGAAATGGAGAAGCGTTTGCTATTCGTGCTGTGTTTGATTATTTAACAGCTAGATTTAACTAATTAAAACTAGTTGTTGTTAATATGGTCCCTTAAGTAGGTATAAGATATTTAACTAATACCTGCTTAATCTTTATTTAATCTCGATTATAACTCTTTTATCGTATTTAATAGGCTTTCCATTGGTTTAACGCTCAAAAAACATAAAATCAAGTGTAATAAATCTTCAAATAGATCTCTAGGACTAGAAATGAAACTAAAAACAAACACCTTAAAACAAGCCTTAGCGCTTAACTTAGCTTTGCTTACTTGTTCAGTGGTATCTGCTGAGCAAACAAGTAAAACTATAACCGCTGAAAACCTTGCTACCCTGCAATCGGTTAGCCAAGTGCAGGTTAGCCCAAGTGGTGAATACATTGCTTACACTCGCTCAGTACCACGTGAAATTTATGCTGAAAAAGATGGTACTAATTGGGGTGAACTTTACCTTGTTAATGATAAAGGCGAAGAACGTCCTTATATTACCGGTAAGGTAAACGTTACAAAGATCCAATGGTCTGCTGATGGCTCCCTGATTTATTTCTTAGCGAAAATGAATAATGATAAATTTACTGCGCTATATCAGATCCCAGCAAACGGTGGCCAAGCTCAACAAACGGTAGCCTTACAAAATACCAGTATTAGTCATTACGCGCTTAGCGCTGATAACAAAAAAATAGCCATTTTAGCTAAAAAGACAAAAGACAAGTCAGTTAAAAAACTGCAAGAGTTAGGCTTTAAAGCAGAAGTTTTCGAAGAGCAACTAACTAATCAGCTATTATACGTAACAGACCTTACTCAGTCAGATAAAGCGATTAACCTTGCAGCATGGGACATCAAAGGTTATGTGTCTGATGTACATTTTTCCCCTAACGGTAAAGATTTATTAGTAAAAACTCAGCCTACAGCACTCATTGATGACAAGTACATGAAGTCACAATGGCATATTGTTGATATAACCAAAAAATCCGTTAAAACGTCTTTTGCTACAAAAGGAAAATTAGGCGCAGCTGAATTTTCATACGACGGTAAATATGTAGCCCTACTTGGCGCACAAGACATACATGATCCAGCCAGTGGACGCCTATTTATTGCCAATGTTAGCTCAGGTAAAGTAACTAACTGGTTACCAAAATTTAAAGGTCACGTTAGTGATTTTGAATGGTCTAATAAGCGTGATGAATTATTCTTTATTGCCAATATTGGTACCCAGTCTGTTGTCGCTAAAATTAAATCTGGTACTAACAAATACACCACAGTTGTTGCCGGTGGTGAATTCATCGCTACTAACCTAAGTATTTCTAATTCTGATAAAAGTATTGTCGTTAAAGCAAACAGTGCCCAACATCCTAACGAAGTATTTATGCTGCGTGGGAAGAAAGAAACTCGCTTAACTGACTCAAATGTTTGGTTAAATGATGTAGCACTAGCGAAACAAGAAAGTCTTACCATTAAAGCCCGCGACGGTGTTGAAATTGGTGGTATCTTAGTTTATCCACTAGATTATAAAAAAGGCCAACGTTACCCTTTAATTATGTCCGTGCACGGTGGCCCAGAAAGCCATGATAAAGATGGCTGGATAACCACTTACTCTCGTCCTGGTCAATTAGCCGCTGCGCAAGGTTATGCGGTATTTCATCCTAACTACCGTGGTAGTACAGGTAAAGGCGTAGATTATTCTAAATTGGGTCAAAACGATTACGCAGGTAAAGAATTTGATGACTTAGTAGACCTTAAAAATCACCTAGTGAATATTGGTTTAGTCAATGAGAAAAAAGTAGGTATTACCGGTGGTTCATACGGTGGTTATGCTTCTGCTTGGGGCGCAACTAAGTTAACTAAGCACTTTGCTGCCAGTGTTATGTTTGTTGGTATTTCTAATCAATTATCAAAGTTTGGTACTACTGATATCTCTAACGAAATGAACTTAGTGCATGCGCGTTCATACCCTTGGGACAAATGGCAATGGTATTTAGAGCGCAGCCCTATTTATTGGGTTGAGCAATCAGAAACGCCATTACTTATTATGCATGGTAAAGCCGATCCTCGCGTACATCCTGCACAATCGATGGAAATGTACCGTTACATGAAGGTGCATGGTAAAACCGTGCGTTTAGTTTATTATCCAGGCGAAGGTCATGGTAATAAACGCGCTGCAGCTAAGTATGATTACAGCTTACGTTTAATGCGTTGGATGGATAACTATCTAAAACATGATAATAAACCAATGCCTGCACATCACTTATCTCATGCTACTAACTTAGCGGCACAAACAGAAGTAAATAAGAAATAATAAGTAGCCGCTTTAGTTAATATTTTAAGTAATTTATTACAAATAAAAGTTAGCTATAACGAATTTTTTTTTGACAGACAACGTTTTGAATCATCTAAGAAGAAACCTAGCGACTTTAATGAGGGTGATACCTACACCTCAAAACCCTATGATCGCTATGATGATTGGTAGTTTACTACTACTTTTATTGATTTTACTGATGAATTTTAACTAGCTAGTGTTGATCATAACTTACTTGTTGGTGCGAACTATCTTGATTATTACTACGATCAGCTAAAAGTCAATGATGATTCCTTTGAATATTCGAGAGGTAAAGCTGAACCTCTGCGTCAGGATATCAGCTATAGAACAGACAATAGCTTATACACCAGCGAATACCACTACTATGGTATTTATATCCGAGACTGAATGACCATTAATCAAGCATGTCAAGTGATGGTTAGTGGTCGTTCTGATAAACAGATTAAGGCAGGTGTAAATAATAAGTCACTACTACCAAAAGCTAGCTAGCTTCACCATCCAAGTGATAACAGTACTTTCTATACGAGTTAGAGCGAGGGATTTGAATCGTAACGAAACTATCCATGATGAAGACGATTTGAGCTACGGTATGGAAATCGATTCCATGACCTCAGAGCAATTTGAATTAGGCGTAAAGTGGTAACTATTAGATGATCGCTTGTTACTGACCAAGGTAATATTTGATATTACTAAATCCGACCTACTAGTGCCCGAGTATTATGAAGATGATAGCTACCAAGCTTCACAAGTAGCGGAGCAACGCCACAAAGTTTTTGAAATAGCTACTCAAGGGGCTGTGACAGATAAGTTATTTATCATGGCATCAGTAATTAACCTTGCTACTGTTTATAAAAATGATGAAGAATACACAGGAAAAACCCCCATTGATGCGCCAGAATAGTCTGCAGCTATTTGGTGTTGTTATGAAATAACTGAAAATTTTACTATTAATACTGGTACTTTTTATGAAGGTGAGCGCTGTCCAGATAAAAACAGTACTATTGTACAAAATGGCTATGCTCGTATTGATGCAAGTGTGAATTATAAAATAAACTTAGATAATACTGACATTAACTTCCGCTTTGATATGTAGAATTTATTTGATACCGACTACCTTGCTGGCAGCGTTAAATTTAAGGTAACAGTGGGTGAAGGCAAAAGCTTGCTATACAGATCGCTTTTTAATCAGCCTAATAATATAAAATACTAGAAGTAGCCTAGTGGTTAAAGTATATATCAACTACTTTTTTATAGGCTTTTTTGTTCCTTATTTTTATAAAAGCCTCAACTCACCTTAATAAGAATTAACTAATTCAACACTAAAGTCTAATGTCTAGAACATTGTTTTTAGTGTTAGCCTTGTCATTAATTATTTCTATACTTTCAAAAATTTAGCAAGGAAGTTAACGAGTATAAGAAATTTATTTAATCATAATTTATGGTGCTTCGTGCACTAAGCTGTTAATGAGAATAAAATGTATAAAAAACTCTTTCCTACCTTAATATTACTATCGACTTTAATGAGCTTGACTACTTATTTGAGCCATATTTATATTACTTCAGCACTCTTTACTGCGGTATGTATCTTTATTCTTAGCTCTATTATGCTCGGAATTTTGTCTAATATTATACTTAAACAAAGCCAAAAAATTGCTGAAAACTTAGCAGAGCAAACGCCGAGTAAAGTTGAATTGGCGGTAATTGGTGGTGAAATTGATAGCAAAGCAAGCGAACTTGCAATTAACGCTGCAGAAATCAGCTTTTTCTTAACACAGCTAAGTGGTGCAATAAACCAATCGGGTGATGATGTTGACCGTCTAGCAACTGCAGCAGAGCAAATGTCCGCCAACAGCAAGCAAATAAATGATAATGCCGTTATTGCTTCACAACAGGCCAGTAATGCTATGGCGGCAAGTACTGCGAGTTCAACTCAGCTAGGTGATAATATCAATATTGTTAATCAACTGAGCCAATCAGTAAATAATGCCGCAGATAAAATACAATCACTCCAGCAAAAAGCACAGGCTATTCAAAGTATCACCGATGTTATTGATGGTATTTCATCACAGACCAATTTACTTGCACTTAATGCTGCGATTGAAGCTGCGCGTGCGGGTGAACAAGGTCGTGGCTTTGCCGTGGTCGCTGATGAAGTCAGAGCTCTCGCCGGAAAAACGGCCAATGCGACCGCACAAATAGGTGAAATGCTTAAGAGAACCAGTGACGAAACCAGTGAAACAACAAAGGTTATGTCACAAATAGTCGCACAAACGAATAGCGTAGTTACCACAATGACAGCTCTGTCGCACGGTTTTGCTGAAATTAACCAACTGATGACTGACTCCTCATCAGCTAGTGGTCAAATCAGCCAAGCACTAAAAGAGCAAGATTTTGCTGCGGAAGAAATTTCATCTTCGATAGTCCGTTTACATGATTTTTTATTGAGTAAAAGTAGCGAAACTCAAGCCGCATCAGTGCAAGCACAATCACTGTCTAATAGTACCGAATCAATTTTCGTCCATATCTCATCTTTTGAAAGTAACTCGATCATTACTAATATGTGCCAGCAAGCACATCTTTCTGCCAGCAAAGTAAGTCAATTATTTGAACAAAGTATCGAAAAAAACCTGATTACACAGCAACAATTATTTAATTTTAATTACCAACAACTGGGTAGTAGTGAGCCAAAGAAATTTACTACATCTTTTGATAAATTTACCGATCAACACCTACCTAAAATTCAAGAGCCCTTGTTAATAAAGTTTTCTGAGATGATTTACGCAGGTGCTGTTGATATCAATGGTTACTTCCCTACCCATAATAAGTGCTTTTCTAAAGCGTTAACCGGTAATAATGCTGTTGATGTTATCAATAACCGAACTAAGCGACTATTTGATGACCCTACAGGTATTCGTTGTGGCAAACACACTGACAAATTTTTACTGCAAACATACAAGCGTGATACCGGTGAAATTATGCATGATGTGTCCGCGCCCATATTTGTTCAAGGTAAGCACTGGGGTGGCTTCAGAATTGGCTTTAAAGCTAAATCAGTAGCCAAATAGGTAAGAACTAGCTAAAAATCGACTAAAGTCTACCCTGTTTTATTAGTAATGTAGACTTAGGTCTAATTCCTTTTGTTGACTTTACACTCTAACTTATTATTCAATAAAAAAAGTAACAACTAGACTAATTAGAATTAAAAATACAAGAGGCATTTAAGACCTCATAAAAGATTAGAAAGCTTACACAAACACAAAACAATAAATTAAGTAAAAACAAATGGGGAATACCATGTTCAATAATTCATTATTTAAAGTTAAAAAATTAGTACTCGCAACCACTTTATTAACTGTTACCGGTGCCGCTAATGCTGGTTATACTATTAATTTAGATGACGGTGATAGCCTAACTTTTGGTGGTTACGTTAAAGTTGATGCGCGTTATATGAGTGGCAATATTGCCGCAAACAATTACTTCATCGGCTCTGCTACCAAAACAGACAGTGACACTTCTAACGTTGGTATTGCCGCCAACGAAACACGCTTTAACACTAAATACGTGCATGGTGACGTCACCGGTTTTATTGAAATTGATTTTTACGGCGAAGGTACCTCAGGTGGCGGTAATGAAATTATTTCTAATTCATCAAAACCACGTTTACGTCATGCCTTTGTTAAATACAAAAATGTCTTAGTAGGTCAAACATGGACTACCTTCCAAAATACTAGTTCATTGGCTGAATCAGCCGATTTTGGCGGCCCATTAGTAGCCTCTGCCTTCATTCGTCAAGGTCAGGTACGTTATACCAATGGTGGTTTACAACTCTCCATTGAAAACCCTGAGACCTATGGTGGTGTTCATGGAGATGACTCAATTCCAGACTTTATCGGTAAATATACCTTTAAAGGCGACTGGGGTAATGTTTCTGTTTCTGGTCTCGCACGCCAATTACAAACGACTAACGGATCTGAATCCGCAATAGGCTTTGGTGTTGCAGGACGTATTAATACTTTTGGTAAAGATGATCTTCGATTTCAAGTACATGGTGGCCATACCGGTCGTTACGTAGGTGTTGCCGCGGTAACAGATGTTGTTGATATTGACCCTGATCTTGCCGTTGATAATTTTGACGTTGAAGAAAGTACTTCTATTATGGTTGCTTATCGCCACTTCTGGACTGAAAAACTACGCAGCTCTGTCTTCTTTGGTAATACCACGACAGATCTTACCGACAGAGATCGTTCTCACTTCGGCGTAAACTTATTTACCAACGTAACTAAGCAGTTATCGTTTGGTCTTGAAGTGGGTAACTTTGATATGGCTGAACAAGATGCTGACTCTACTTACGTACAATTTTCGACTAAATTTGTATTATAGCTTTATCATTTTAACCCGCTAAGCACAGTAAAAAATAATATCTTTAGTATAACAACTTGCGTTAGTTAACCTCTTTTGAGGTTATTTTATAGGGAAGCATTTGCTTCCCTTTTTTTATGTCAAAATATAAATCAGTCAATTATTAGAAGAGAATTGATAAATAAACCTTTTTATTCCTATAATGACTTAACACTTTTCATTATAGGTAAAGTTCATTGATACATAGTCGCGCAAAAATAAGCTTTCTTGCCCTATTATCTTTTATAGCCTTTATCGTGCCATTGATTCTTGTGGGTGAAGTATCCTTGTTAACAAGCTGGTTATATATTTTTATCAGTTGGTCGGCTATTATTTTGTTAGCCGTTTTAACCCCCTCCAAATCTAAAGATAACAATAAACCAAGTAAGCAAGCTGATATAACGCAAAGGGATAAGCGATAGTGATTTCATTTACTCAGTTACTCATCTTACTTTCCTTCTATATAATTACTCTTTTTTTATTAGCTCAATGGGGCCAATCTAACAGTAAACATGCTAAAAAAATACGTAACTCTGCGAACACTTATGCCTTAAGTTTAGCTGTTTTTTGTACTTCGTGGACCTTTTTTGGTAATATAGCGGTATCAACAAAATCGGGTTTATTCCCTGTTGCTTTATATTTAGGTACCACCATAACATTTATTTTTATGACACCATTACTCAAGAAAATGGTGTTGCTGAAAAATGAATTCCACTCAACCAGTATTGCTGATTTTATCTCGGTACGTTATCAACGTTCACAAGCATTAGCAGCTTTAATAAGCCTGCTGTGTTTAATTGGTATTACGCCCTATTTAACGATTCAATTAAAATCAGTAATCGATAGTTTTCAATTACTGACGCTAAATTCACCACAAGCTCAAATATTTGTCGACTACTTCGATGTGCTTATAGTTTTGATGATGGCTTTTTTTACCATAATTTTTGGTGTCCGTCATATCGATCCGACAGAAAGACATCCTGGTATGATGGTCGCCCTTGCTGGTGAGAGCATCCTAAAATTATTAGCTATGCTCATTGGTACTTTGTGGATTTGTTATGTGATAAATCCAGGTATCTTCAGTATATTCGAACAAGTAGCTAAAACAGCAGAGATTAACCCTAACGTATTAACTATCTCGACTCAACAGTGGCTTAGTTTCATGTTAATTGGCGCTTTAGGTATTATCACCTTACCTAGACAATTTCATGTTGGCATTGTCGAGTGTAGTGACGCTAAGTTTTTAGACCGCGCTAAATGGCTTTTTCCACTCTATTTATTACTGATCAATATATTTACTTTTCCGGTAGCACTTACTGGCTTACTTACACCCAAGTCATTAGAATCAACCAACTTATTATTACTAACCCTACTCTTAAATGATCATGCCCCCTTCATTGCGCTTATCACTTTTCTTGGTGGTTTTGCCGCGGCAACCGGTATGATAATGATCAGTGCGATGACATTATCAACCATGTTAACCAATCATATTTTAATGCCTATTATCATGCAGACACCTAAATTATCTGGGTTGAAGCGTCAAATATTACCTTTACGCTGGTTAATGGTCTTGGTGGTACTCTTTTTAGGTCTACTCTATTATCGCGTTATTGGTGATTCACAACTCATTGTAAATATTGGTACTATCAGCTTTGTCGCAACGGCACAATTTGCACCGATACTTATTGGTGGACTCATTTGGCGCAGAGCTAACTTAGCTGGTGCCTTAAGTGGACTTACCGTTGGCGCTTGCTTTTGGTTTTATTGCTCCTTATTACCCTCTTTAATTCGCTCAGGTTGGTTGAATTGGCCAATATTATCTCAAGATAATGGTTTCTTTTATTGGTTTAATCCAGAACAACTTTTAGCCCTACAGGGAGTTACGCCGTTAACTAATAGCCTTGTATGGAGCTTACTAGCCAATATACTTTGCTATATAGGCGTATCTTTATTTACAAAAATGTCTGCAGAAGAACAAACTATTGCACACCAATTTATTGATATAAAAAATATCCATTTGCAAGAGAATTTTTCTGATGGCATGCCTGCTAATATTAATGTGCATAATAAAAAGCAGTTAATCAAAGTTGTTTTTCTACAATATATGCCTAAAGCATTGGTAAAAATAAAATTACAACAATCATTAGAAAAAGCTGAAATACATAATCAAAACAATATTAATATTGTTCAATTGTCTTCTTTAAAGAATGCAGCACTCAATAGTTTAGCTGGAGCCATTGGTATGGCTTCCGCTTATAAAGCTTTTAATAATATTAGCTTAATTAACGCCGATGAAGAGCATCAACTCTCTAGTTATTTTTCTCACTTTTTTGCTCAGTTACAGCTTTCTCCGACAGAGCTGTTTGAACAAGTTAACTTTCACCAGCAAAAACGTGAATTACTAGAAAGTCATGCTAATCAACAACTCAATACGATAGCTAAATTAGAAAATGAGATAATTCAACGCTTAAAAGCAGAGCAAATAGCTAACTCTCTTAACGAAGGTTTAGAACAGCGAGTAACAGAAAGAACACAAGCATTAAGCCAAAGTAATGATGAGCTGAATCAGACACTCGAAGAGCTAAAATTCACCCAAGTACAACTATTAGAAAACGAAAAAATGGCCTCGCTCGGTGGTTTGGTCGCAGGGGTTGCTCATGAAGTTAATACACCTATTGGTATTGTGCTTACTTCAGTCAGCTTCATGAAGGAACGGTGCGTTGACATTGTTAACGCCATGAAAAGCCAAACCTTAAGCGCCAAAAAATTAAAAAAATTTACTGATGAACTTGATTTAGGTTTTGACCTCTCCCTTAGAAATATTAGCCGGGCAGTAGAGTTGATTGAAGGTTTTAAACTGATAGCTGTTGATAGTATTGTTGATGATGCGCGCACACTTAATGTACGCGATTATCTGGAAGACATTATTAGATCATTACGACCTAAAGCCAAGCAAGCAGACGTTAATATCAAACTTACGTGCACTAAAGAACTATTAATCACCTCATATCCTGGCGCTCTAGCACAGATAACAAATAATCTTATTATCAATAGCTTAGTACATGCTTTTGCTAATATTAATGATGGCAGCGGCGAAATAACCATTGAAGTAAAACGCTTGGCGCAAAGTATTGAACTGTATTACGCTGATAACGGCTGTAAGTTAAATGAAGAAACAAAAGCGCAGCTGTTTGAACCTTTTTATACCACCAAAAGGGGTCAAGGCGGTTCAGGCTTAGGGGCACATATTGTCTATAATCTAGTGACCCAAAAATTAAAGGGCAGCATAGAGCTAATAACAAACCAAGCTCAAGGAAAAACCTTTAAAATATCTATCCCTCACACCATAATTTCATAATAAAAAACCACCTGAGAAATCAAGATTTATTAAGACTTTAAACGGAAACTTTGTCTTTAATTTATTCGTAATAATTGCACTAAACTGACAAATACAGCTTACTATTTTGAAAGAATACTTTATGACTTTTTTACGATAATTTACTATACAGCAACGATTTTCTATACAGATAATATTAATTATTATTTTACTTAAAACAGAAGACTAAAGCGGATGAGTCTCGGTCTGAAATAGATAGTCTAATGGCAGTTATTTAAGATATGAGCACACAAATCCCATGTGCTACGAAACAAGAAAGCCAAGTAGCCAATGACGACTACTGAGCAACTGAGTGATACTAACCAGAAATTAAAGCTAAGTAGTCATGGTATATCTAAGATTATAGGTCGTATTAAAATATTGTGGAAATAAATAAAGTATCAGCTAAAAAAAACCAGTAACTCTTGCTATATAGAAAGTGTTACTGGCTAAACCATCAAAAATTTTAAAGTCGAACAAACTGAGCTGGACTCTAAAGAGTCCTAAAGTGGTGCTTAGTGGTTATGTGTCCTGAAGCATAACCACTAAGTTCCGTCCTTTACTGTTACCTATTTAGTGAGAGAGCATTCACTGCCTAAGCAACAAAACAAATGATAATCATTATCATTACGTTAGTCAACACTATTTTTACATTTAATTTAAAATAATTGCTTTTTATTTCTTCAGCTTAGCAAAAGCATCGGCGAAAGCGTTCCCCATCACCGCATTATCAACTTTCTTACCTTGTGAATGACCTTGCGAATTTTTTTGCTGTACTGGAGGTTTTCCTTGATGATTTTTATTAGTTGAGTGATTCTTCGCTTTATTAATAGTACTATTCGCACCCTGCGGTTGTGAAGGCTTTTTAGTTTGCTCAGTGGCTTGTTCATCTAGTCGCATAGTCAAACTAATGCGCTTACGGGCAGGGTCAACTTCTAAGACCTTAACCTTAACGATGTCTCCAGCTTTAACAATTTCACGCGGGTCACTAACAAACTTATCTGTTATTGATGAAATGTGTACTAAACCATCTTGATGTACACCAATATCAACAAAAGCACCAAAGTTAGCCACATTAGAGACGACACCCTCAAGTATCATGCCTAAGGTTAAATCTGCCATGGTCGTAACACCTTCAGCAAAACTAGCAGTTTTAAACGCTGGCCTAGGATCTCGATTTGGCTTAGCTAATTCTTTGATAATATCTTTGATGGTAACTTCACCAAAATCATTATTGGTTAACTGGTCAATGTCGAGTGACTTGAGTTGCTCATCATTATTAAGTATTTTGTTAACATCAAGCTCAAGTAGACTCAGGATTTTCTCAACCACTGGATAACTTTCAGGATGAAGCGCTGATTGGTCTAACGGATTATCACCATCGGTAATACGTAAGAAGCCTGCGGCTTGCTCAAAAGCCTTAGGCCCTAAACGTGCTACTTTTTTCAGCTGCTTTCTATTGGTAAAGCGACCTTCGCTATCTCGAAAAGCAACAATATTGCTAGCCATGGTTTTGTTTAATCCTGAAACACGTGTTAATAACGCCGCTGAAGCACTATTTAAGTCAACACCCACCGCATTGACACAATCTTCAACAACATCATCAAGGGTTTTACTCAGTTGGCTTTGGCTAACATCGTGCTGATATTGGCCAACACCAATAGCTTTTGGATCAATTTTTACTAATTCAGCTAATGGATCTTGTAGGCGTCGGGCAATAGAAACGGCGCCACGAATTGATACATCTAAATCAGGAAACTCCTTAGCGGCAAATTCAGAAGCAGAATAAACAGAGGCGCCAGCTTCACTGACGATCATCTTAGTCAGTTGTATTTTACTTTCATCTGCTTTGAAAAATTGGATAACTTCAGCTATTAATTTATCACTTTCACGTGAGCCAGTACCATTACCAATAGCCACTAATTCAACTTTATGCTGACGACAAATATTGACTAAGGTTCGTATCGATTTATCCCAATGATTTTGCGGAACGTGTGGGAAAATGGTCGCGGTATGTAATAACTTTCCAGTGCCATCAACGATGGCAATTTTACAACCCGTTCTTAAACCGGGATCTAAACCTAATGTTACTTGTGAACCAGCAGGTGCAGCCATCAAGAGATCAGTAAGATTATTTGAAAACACGTCTATTGCTTTTGTTTCGGCTTGCTCGCGTAAACTCGTGACCAGTTCATTGCTTAAACTAACATTGAGTTTAGCTTTCCATGTTAATTGCACCAGCTTAGTTAAAAATTCTGTTCCGGGCTGTTTATTTCCAGAGGATAAACAGCGAAGCGTTAAGTGATCAATAATAATTTTCTCAGCACTATTAAAAATAGCTATCTCTCGTCCTGGATCAACATCAATATTAAGCTTTAAGAAGCCTTCATTTCTGCCACGTAACATGGCAAGCATACGATGAGAAGGGACTGATTTTAGCTTCTCACTGTGCTCAAAATAATCACCGAATTTTACTCCTGCTTTCTCTTGTCCTTTAACAAGCTTACTGGTTAAATACGCCTGTTTTAATAAATGTGCACGTAATTTCGCTAGTAAACTGGCATCTTCACTAAAACGTTCCGCTAAAATATAACAGGCACCTTCCAATACAGCATTCACATCAGAAAAGCCCGCAGCTTCATTAATAAAATATTTAGCTTCGGTTGTTGGCGAGAGTTGCCAGTTATTAAATAGCTTATTCGCTAAAGGTGCTATACCGGCTTCACTGGCGATTTTACCTTTAGTACGACGCTTTGGTTTATAAGGTAAATATAAATCTTCTAAGCGAGTTTTGTTATCTGCTTGAGTGATTAATTTTTCAAGTTCTCCAGTAAGCTTATCTTGTTGTTTAATGCTCACTAAGATAACTTTTCGGCGATCTTCTAACTCGCGTAAATAGCTTAAGCGCTGCGCTAAATGGCGTAGATGATTATCATCTAAACCTTGGGTGGCTTCTTTACGGTAGCGGGCAATAAATGGCACCGTAGCACCATCATCAAGTAAAGTAATAGCGGCATTTATTTGTACCGCGTTAACATTGAGTTGTTGAGCAATTTGCTCGGCAATAGTTAACATTGAAAGGCAGTTCCAGCAGGGTAATATGTTGATTAACATAATAACAGAAAACTGTTGTGACGAAAATCATACTGTAATATTCAGTACTATAATTTAGCTATAGCCTTACTATAGCTTGATGTAATGCACTATATTTCCTTTTTCAGCCTTTACTTGATAGGCAGCTTAGTCGTCCAAATCAAATAAAGCTTTATAGTTAGCTCTGTTGAAATCATACCAAAGCTTAGCGCTAGTGATACGCCTAGCAATATGAGTAAACTATTTTACAATATGATTGGAGAACATTAGCTATGCTAATGTGTTACTTAGCTGTAGCTGAAAAATCATGATTCTGACCTCAAAATGGGGGATTAATAATTAACGGGATTAGAGACTATAGATAATCAATCTTGTTTATAAACCACTCTTTATTTCCTGTCGGGGTTTGAACAAAAAATTCATCATCGACTTCTTTTTTTATCATCGCTCTAGCCATAGGCGAGTCTATTGAAATAAAATCTTTGGTATTATAAATCTCATCTGGACCTACAATTTTAAAACTAATTATTTCACCCGCTTCGTTTTCAATTTCGACTGTTGCGCCAAAAAATACTTTGCCATCTTGCTGAGGAGAATAATCAATCACCTTAAGATCTTCTAAGCGTTTTCTTAAGTACCTTACTCTTCGATCAATCTCTCTTAATACTCGTTTATTAAAAGTATAATCACCATTTTCAGATCTATCACCCAAGCTTGCAGCCCAGCTTACAATAGCGGTAATTTTTGGCCTTTTATCTCGCCATAGATAATTAAGTTCTTCTTGTAGTTTTTTATATCCCACACTCGTTATAAGATTACTTTTCAAGATGTTCCTTAATGATGATAAATTTTTTGTTACTCGCTAAGTTTCTATCAATTAGAGCGCTTTGATGACTGACGAATATGTTAAGTTGAATGTTATCAGTTTTGTCATTTAAGTTAGTAATCAAATTGTACGCCTAAGCGAAGGTTTGCACCACGTCGCATCTCATTACCATCTAAGGTCACTGTGTCTAATGTGGTCGCTACATCAATATTGAGAAACTTCATCACGGTGATTCCTGCATTAATGTAGGTAAGCTTTGAACCCACTAAGTTACGACTAAAGCCAATACGAGCACTAGGTAACCACCAACTATCTGCAGCATAACCGCCTGTTAACGTCAGCCATTGGTAGTCATCACGCATAGGATCGGCAACAGAGTTAGCGTCTAACTCGGCATTTAAGCTCCATTGACGCTGATCCGTATAAATACCCACTTCGACCTTTAACTGTCGCTCCATAATATAAGTACTATGTTGATTCAATTGGTTTACAATTCTTATTGAAGTAAAGTCTGCTTTATTAAAGTCGGGGAAGTCATAAGTGTGCTCCAATATACTCGTTATCGAAGCGCCCAACTGATAGTTCTCTGCCGCCCATACAAGACCTAAATCTACATCAAAACCATTTTCATAAATAAAATCAGCACTCTTAATATCATCAAACAAGGCCTCGGTATCAGTGACTTCACCAATACGTGTACTAGCCTGGGTTAAACCGACACGATAAAAGGTAGGTTTTATACCCAAATATAAATCACCCGCGTCACTTTTTATTACATTACGACTATAGGATAAAGAAAACTGCGCTATTTTGGCTGCTTTAATCAATAACAAACTATCGTTTTCAACAGACATTTTAATTTGTTTATTTGCTGGATTATAAAATAGACTAATACCGTCAGAGAGATCGATTTCTTGTATCGGATCATTTTCGTCAAAGTCAGAAATTGTTTTCAATTGTACTTTTGCATAGGCAGGGTCAAGGGTGATTTCCTCAAAAATCCCAATAGCTTTTGAATTACCTTTGTACGCCATACCTAACAATAAAGTTCCGCCAAATAAATCTTTATGCAAAACAAAACTAGCCTCACTTGTTGCTTCGGCTTTACCATACCCCTCTGCCGCTATAAGAGAGAATAAAGCGGTGGTAGTCACTACTTTTGTTTTAATAATATCAAGGCGATCTGCTAATTCAGGATTCTTGGCAAACAGGTCATCCCAAGTATAATGTCTGGTAGGATTTGTTGGTGATGATGGTAATTCCGCCTCATTACCATCATCACCGTCACTCGGTGGATTAAATAGTATCGATAAATCATCGATTTTAGTAAATAATTCATCTAGGTCTCCATATTCAATACCGCCACCCAACTCAATTAAACCACCTATCATCACATGAGGATCTTTTCTTGTAACAATTAATGCCGCCGCCGCAGGATTACCTGCATTTGATAGTGATTTCTGTGAATAATTGAGACTGGCACTACGCGGCTGAATATCAGCCCAAACGGAGTTACTTAATACTGGCGAGCTGAGTAAAGTAATAGCAGTAATTAAAGCATTCTGTTTAGCTGCGACTGAAAAAACCTGTTTTATAAATAAACTTATCGAGAAAAATGGAAAAATATCAGCTCCCTTTAGCGATTAATTATAAATAATTGTATTATTAGTAACCTATATTAACATGTCACAGTCAACTGACTACTGACTACTGACTACTGATAATGAAGCTAAATTACAACATCATAACAACTCTATATAGCATCTCTTGGTTACTAAATATTGTTGACTAACTTATTCTATTTCATTCGTCGACTTCTAATAGGGATCTGACAAACATCAAGCACTGGTGGTGGTTTTTTATAAAAAAAAGCACTTGCACGTGCGCGGCGTTTTACTAAGCGTTCCGCAAACATGGTTGATTCAGTATTCTCCACTTCAATATGAATTTGCTTAGCTTTTGCAACATCACTCATCAATTGCATACTGACTATTTTAGTAAACTTTCGATGATGTATGGCATAATCGCCTTCAACAACTTGCGTTCGCTTTATCGCTTGAATATGTTGCATGCCATAAACCACACGTCCAAAGATGCTCATAATTCTGTCTAAATACCGTGGTGCTTGACCTATTACAAAATAAAAATGACTCGAAGCTGAATCCGCTTCATTATTTCTCGCCATTGCTAAGGTGCCAGGGCAATGTGTTAACCAAGCTTTGTCAGAGCTTCCATCACTGTCTGCTTGATAAGCAAGAGCAAATCCGTCTTTAAATCCAGTTTGCTGTGCAAACAAATCCTGCTGCTGTACTGGGGTGTACAACCAATCTTTAGCGACTTGGAAATCTGCTTCCATAGCAAGTAAAGGCACAGATAGATCTTTCTTACTGCCATCTTTTGGCCCTGCTTGAGCAACAAAACCGTCGATCACACGGTAGAATTTAGTGCTATCGTAAAAACCCTTTTTTGTTAAACTACTAAATTGTGCAACACTTTTTGGGGAGAATTGTGGTGCTAGTTCAATAACTACTTTGCCATGAGGTAAGGTTAATAACACGGTATTGTTAAGCGCTAACTTACGCCAAGCAGAGTCTACTGAGTTATCTGCACCACAAATACTCACAAAAAATAACGTCGTTAACGTCAAGATACTTTTTAAAGAAACTTTCATACCAGAGCCTTTATCTATTTAAGGTAATACCGAGTCCATTAAGTTATTTACCTCTTAGCGACAATTAAAAGGTTTAAAGGCAAGGCATTGATTGACAATAATAGTTATACCAATTCCATTAAATTACTGCCCATTTGTGCTGGTTAAAATACTCCATGTCAGCGTTGCTCTCAATCCCAATAGCCAGCTATTGCTCAATCGAGCGCCTTGCCCTGATGTATTTTTCCTATGCACAGCAAGATCACAAACTTAATGTAATTGGTATTACTGCCTTATTAAAATCAATAACACTGCATGTAAACCTTTTAAACTAGCCCTTTGGAAGTTTGCCACAGAACCAATAACATCGATAAATTCATTAGATTTAGAATGACTAGATCTAAATAAATTTAACTTATTATTGAACCTCTAACATAACTCTGAGAAGGGAATAAATTTAATGGAACTGGTATAAGTAAATTAAATGCTATCATAGCGACCTTTAAGATTTCTATGCTTTATATTATTCTATCTGGGAGTATTTCGTGAACAAAAGCCAAATCACCAACCTCATTGCCTTAGCTTTTACAATAGGGGGCTATGTTAGCGACCAGCATATGCTTTTTACTTTAGGGTTATTTGCTTTATCAGGCGCCGTCACTAACTGGCTTGCTATACATATGTTGTTTGAAAAGGTGCCTCTATTGTATGGTTCAGGCGTTATCCCTGCACGCTTTGAAGAATTTAAAGTCGCTATACGTCAATTAATGATGGAGCAATTTTTTACTGAGGATAATATTGACCGTTTTCTGTCAGATAGTTCAGGAAAAGCCAGTACTATTAATTTAGCCCCCGTTATTGACAAAGTAGATCTCTCTCCAGCTTTTGATAACTTAGTTTCAGTTATTGAAAACTCATCTTTTGGTGGCATGCTTGCCATGGTTGGTGGTAGTGAAGCTTTACAACCCATGAGAGAACCTTTTATTGAGAAGATGAAACTCTCTATTCAAGATATAGCGCAGAGCGAACAATTTAATACCTTATTGCGGGAAGAATTAGAACAACCGGATATTATTTCAGGCATGCGGGATAAGGTCAGTGATATTATTGAAAAACGCCTTAATGAATTAACACCACAATTGGTTAAAGAAATTGTTCAAAAGATGATACAAAAACATCTTGGCTGGTTAGTCGTTTGGGGTGGTATCTTTGGCGGTATCATTGGTATTGTTGCCGCACTTACTGATACATTTTAAGAGCAACTTAGTTAAAACGATAGCTTAGTTATTTATCAAGTACATAACTTTATACCCGTTCCACTTGAAGATGCAGGATTCAGTTAGAGTTATAAACGCCTTTATGCAAGGTATTGATTGAAGAAAACAGTTATTCTATTGTCGAAATCAATAACGCAGCATAAAGCGTTTATAAACTAGTCCTTTGGTGAGGCCTGAGCAAAATATACTCGTCGTTACATTTTTTAAGGGGTGCCCCTTAACAAAAAAATGTGCCTTGATTATGATTCGCTCAGTTTTCCTGAAACGAGTATCTTCAAGTAGAGCAGGTATACACTTATAAAATAAAGAGCTAACCCCTTACAAATTAATCTTACTTTTGTCACTATCTGCTATAAAAATCACTTTAATTACGCCCTCACTTTACGTTATGCTTGAGTGATTAATAATTAGAGAGTTTTGACTCATTAAGCGCGATAATGCCTTATTGACGTAACTCTCCTCTAACATAAGGTAAACTTCTGTCATGTTTGGTCGTTTAAAGGCTTTGCCTGCTGATCCAATTCTTGGATTATTAACTAAATATAGAAAAGATAACAACCCAAATAAAATTGATTTAGGTGTTGGCGTATACAAAAATGAAGCAGGTCACACTGCCATATTAGATTGTGTGAAAAAAGCTGAACAACATCGTTTATCGACAGAAGATACCAAAGTTTATATTGGCCCTACTGGTTCTGAACTTTTCAATGACCAAATGGCTAAGCTTATTTTTGGCGCTGAACATAAAGTATTAAACGAAAATCGTGCTCGCACTATATCAACACCTGGCGGCACTGGCGCTTTACGCGTAGCGGCTGAATTTATTAAATCTTGCAAAGCAGGTGCAACTATTTGGGTAAGTAACCCAACATGGGCGAATCATACAGGTTTGTTTGCTGCTGCTGGCTTAAACGTTAAAACTTATCCTTATTACGATTATGAAAACAAAAGCTTAGATTTTGACGGCATGTTAAATGCGTTAAAAGAAGTCAGCAGTGATGACGTAGTGTTATTACATGCATGTTGCCATAACCCAAGTGGTATGGATTTAAACAATGAACAATGGCAACAAATTGCTGAAGTCGCTAACAATGTTGGTTTCACACCATTAATTGATATGGCTTATCAAGGTTTTGGTACTGGCTTAGACGAAGATGCTTATGGTTTGCGTTTGATGGCTGAAACAGTTAAAGAAATGATTGTATGTAGTTCATGTTCTAAAAACTTTGGTTTATACCGCGAGCGCATTGGTGCTTGTACTATTATTGGCGAATCAAGCATTGCGGTTGATATTGCTAATTCTGTTTTACTTTATGTGGTACGCGTTATTTACTCTATGCCGCCAGCACATGGTGCCGCTATTGTAGAAACGATTTTAAGTTCAGATGAGCTGCGTACACAATGGCATGGTGAACTTAAAAGTATGCGTGATCGCATTAACGGCAACCGTCAACTAATCGTTGATAAGCTTACTGAAAATGGCGTAACACGCGACTTTAGTTTTATCAGTCGTCAAAGTGGTATGTTCTCTTTCTTAGGTATAACCCCTGAGCAAGTACAACAATTACAAGATGAATACAGCATTTATATGGTTGGTTCTAGCCGCATGAGTATTGCTGGCATTGCGAACAGTAATGTTGATTACTTAGCAAAATCTATTGCTAAGGTGCTTTAGCACCAATCATTAGGTAACAAATAATTAAGTAACAAATATTAAGATATTACCTTTTCTTAATACAAGTCATGAACAGGCTGAAGATTTTTTTCCTCTAATAGAGTAAAATAAATTTCAGCCTTTTTTATGCTTATTTTTATAGGTATTCGTAAACAATACTCCAAAGGAAAACCCTGTGACTGTTCCTGGTAATTTATTTATTCTGTCTGCACCTAGCGGTGCAGGGAAATCGAGCCTTATCAATGCTTTATTAAAAAAAGATAATCAAGCATCCGCAAGAGCTATGCAGGTATCTATTTCTCATACTACCCGAGATGTCCGTCCTGGTGAAAATAATGGTGAACATTATCACTTTGTTACTGTTGCTGAGTTTAAAAAACAAATAGAAAATAATGCCTTTTATGAGTATGCCGAAGTATTTGGTAACTATTACGGCACTTCTGAGGCCGCTATAGACCAACAGCTTGCTCAAGGTATTGATATATTTCTTGATATTGATTGGCAAGGGGCACAACAAGTTCGCATGAAAAAACCGAGTGTGACCACTATATTTATTAGCCCCCCCTCTAAAGTCGAGTTAGAAAGTCGCTTAAGAGGTCGAGGTCAAGACAGTGAAGAAGTGATCGCCCGTCGCATGGAACAAGCGCAAGCAGAATGTTCTCACTATAATGAGTTTGACTACATTATTGTTAATGACAATTTCGACCAAGCCCTACTTGATCTAACGATTGTAGTAAATAACCAGCGTCTTAAATGTCGCCAGCAAAGTATTGCTCAGCAAGAATTATTTAGTAAATTATTAAATAACGAGGTAACCCAGTCTGCTGAATAAGTAATAAAAGAAGAAATGTCCGCTGTTGCGTAGCTATTACTTACTTAAATGACTTGGTATTGCTTGCTTAATTAGTGAGTGACCAGTAAACTACGCAGCTATTTTGTAAGTTGGTTTATTAGTTGGAGTGCCCAGATGGCTCGCGTAACTGTTGAAGATGCCGTAGAAAAAGTCGGTAATCGTTTTGATTTGGTGCTAGTTGCATCACGTCGTGCTCGTCAAATTGCAACTGGCGGGAAAGATCCATTGGTAGAAGTCGAAAACGACAAACCAACGGTAATCGCTTTGCGTGAAATCGAAGCAGGCTTAATTACTACAGACATTATGAACACTTCTGATCGCGCACAACAAATTCAACAAGATACTGCTGAATTAGATGCTGTTGCAGCGATTGTTGGTGGTCAACAAGAAGATTTTAGCTAACGTTAATTCCTTCTAATAAGAAGAGTTAATTTTAAGCTCTTAAAAACGCGTACCTCATTCTGTTTTTGTCAGATAATAGGTTACGCGTTTTTTATTGTCTTTTTATTAGTAATACCAACGTCCCTAAACCAATGTCCACTTGTGCTGGTTAAAATATCTCGTAGCGACCTCGCTCTCAATAGCTAACTGTTGGTCAATCGAGCGCCTTATACCAATTTGATTAAATTTCTTCCCTACTCAGAGCTTTATTGATGAGCTTAGAGCAAACAAAATTTGTTAAACATAGTTATTACTATATTTCATTAATTTTGTGATGTTATCAGTTTAGCAATGAGCTCCCAAGGGCCAGTTTAAAAGGCTTTTATGCGGCGTTATTAATTTTGACAAGGGAATAACCATTCTCTTCAATCAATGCCTTGCCTCTAAGCCTTTTAATTCTCGCTAAGTGGGAAAGAACTTAATCAATTTGGTATTATCTTGATATATTTCCCCTACCCATAACAAGTTAAAAAATTTAATGATATTGGTATAATTATTCCTTGTAAACAGAGCGTATTGCCGCGTATGCTGTGATTACTAGGGTATATACCCCATTCAGCCCCAATTTGGAGTATTAGGTGTACCTATTTGAACCTTTAAAAGAACTTAGTTCTACTTACCTATCAAAAGTACAAATTGATTTGTTAAAGCACGCCTATATTGTCGCGCGTGATGCCCATGATGGCCAAATGCGCTCTAGTGGTGATCCTTATATAACTCATCCCGTTGCCGTAGCGATTAATTTAGCTCAAATGCACTTAGACCATGAAACGCTCATGGCCGCTTTATTACACGATGTTATTGAAGATACTGACGTTACTAAAGATGAATTAGCTGAACTTTTTGGCCATACTGTGGCTGAACTTGTTGAAGGCGTTAGTAAACTCGATAAGCTTAAATTTAATAATAAAGAAGAGATGCAAGCGGAAAACTTCCGTAAAATGGTACTTGCCATGGTACAAGATATCCGTGTTATTTTAATCAAACTTGCCGATCGTACTCATAATATGCGTACCCTTGGTTCGTTACGACCAGATAAACGTCGTCGTATTGCCCGAGAAACCCTAGAAATTTATGCACCAATAGCAAACCGCTTAGGTATTCATGATATAAAAAATGAATTAGAACGCTTGGGCTTTGAAGCGCTTTATCCTATGCGATCACGCGCTCTAAAATCAGCAGTAAAAAGTGCCCGTGGTAACCGTAAAGCAATTATTGATAATATTGAAAAAGAAATTGCATCACGTCTACAAGAAAGTGGAATTGATGCGCAAATTCTTGGTAGAGAAAAGCACCTCTACTCCATTTACCGTAAAATGCTTAATAAAGAATTAATGTTCAATGAAGTGATGGATATTTATGCCTTTCGCGTCATTGTTACAGAGAAAATTGATAACTGCTATCGCGCTTTAGGTGCTATGCACAATTTATTCAAACCGATTGAAACCCGTTTTAAAGATTACATCGCAATTCCTAAAACTAACGGTTATCAATCACTGCATACCTCATTAATTGGTCCGCATGGCATTCCCGTCGAAATTCAAATTCGTACCCAGGATATGGATAAAATGGCTGATATGGGTGTGGCCGCTCATTGGTTATACAAACAAGACGGCAATAACACGGGTACAACAGCGCAAATGAAAGCCCGTCGTTGGATGCAAAGTTTATTGGAGCTGCAGCAAAGTGCAGGTAGCTCTTTTGAATTTATTGAAAACGTTAAGTCTGACTTATTTCCTGAAGAAATTTATGTCTTTACCCCTGATGGGCGTATTATTGAGCTGCCAATGGGGGCAACCGCAATCGATTTTGCTTATGCTGTGCACACCGATGTTGGTAATTCTTGTGTCGGTGTTAAAGTAGACCGTAAACCTTATCCTATGAGCCAACCCATAGATTCAGGGCAAACCATAGAAGTTATTACATCAAAAACAGCTCGCCCTAATGCAACTTGGCTAAACTTTGTTGTAACGGCTAAGGCACGTTTACAAATTAGGACTTACTTAAGAAGTTGTGAAAAAACTGAGTCCCATGCCTTAGGTATGCGCTTATTAAGCCACGCCTTGGGTAAAACCAAACTTGAAGATTTAGCACAAGAAAAAATTGATGAAGTCGTTCAACAAAGTGGTAATGATACGTTTGATGAATTACTAACCAACATAGGTTTAGGTAATGCGCTAAGTATCGGTATCGCTAGACAACTTACTGATGGTTTTACCGAAGATAGCGACTTAATTACCACAGGTACTAAGAGTAAAATGCCGATAAGAGGTACCGAAGGTATGTTAGTCAGTTACGGTAAATGTTGTCGTCCTATCCCAGGCGATGCTATTTTAGCTTACTTAAGCCCTGGTAAAGGTTTAATGGTGCATCAACAAGGTTGTCGCAATATTAAAGGCCATGATCAAGGTAGCTTATTCCCCGTCAAATGGGACAGTGATATTGATAAAGAGTTTATTGCAAAATTACGGGTAGAAATTGTGAACCACCAAGGTGCATTGGCATTATTAACTAATGTCGTAGCAAAATGTGTCTCTAATGTTCACAGTTTAAATTCTGGTGAAAAAGAAGCTGGTTTATACGTAATTGATATGGAGATAACCTGTCGCGACCGTATTCATTTAGCTGATATAATTAGAAAAATTAAAGTAATGATTGATGTGCAACGCGTCATTCGAAATAAATAAAACAAACATGGGTAGTTACCAAAGACGGCTACTAAAGGAACGATTATGAAAAGTATTATCAGTACAGACAAAGCGCCAAGCGCTATTGGTACTTACAGCCAAGCAGTAAAAGTAAACAATACGGTATATTTATCTGGCCAAATCCCATTGGTTGCTGAAACAATGACGGTAATTGATGGAGGCTTTACTGAACAAGCAGAACAAGTCTTTAAAAACATCGTTGCAGTATGTGAAGCAGCCGGTGGTGAAATTAACGATATGGTTAAAGTCAATATTTTCTTAACAGATTTAAGTAACTTTGCCACGGTTAACGAAATTATGAGTCGTTACTTTAGCCAACCTTATCCAGCCAGAGCTGCGGTACAAGTATCAAGATTGCCTAAAGATGTAGACATTGAAATTGATGGTATCATGGAACTTCCTAGCGTTAACTAAAATAGGCTTCATTAATACCATTTAACCTGCATTGTCAGCGCTATTTATTTAAGTCACTTATAGATATAAGCTCCCTAAATTAATAGCTTGACGGCTTTGTTTAAATCGCATTACTTTTGCCTATTACCAGCTGTACTCGAGCTTTGATAAAGAGCTGAGATATAATTATTTAAAAGATTAAATAACAATGACTCCAGAAAGATTAAAGCGTATTAATACCATGTTAGATAAACGCCAACCTGATTTAACGGTTTGCATGGAAGGCCTACACAAATCTCATAACTTAGCCGCCGTAGTACGTACTTGTGATGCTATTGGTATTAGCGATGTTCATGCGGTATGGAAGAGTGAAGAGGCAGAAGTACGCGGTGGTAGTGCCGCGGGTAGCCAAAATTGGATTGAGGTCCATAATTACCATAAAACAGCCGATGCCATTGCTGCGTTAAAAGCACAGGGCATGCAGGTATTGGTTACCAACTTGTCTGATACAGCGGTTAATTTTACCGAAATTGATTATACCAAGCCCACCGCCATTATTTTAGGCCAAGAGAAGTTTGGCACCTCAAAAGAAGCACTTGAGCTAGCGGATCATCATATTGTTATTCCTATGGTGGGCATGGTGCAATCATTAAATGTTTCTGTTGCTTGCTCAGTTGTTTTATACGAAGCTCAACGCCAGCGCGAAGCCGCTGGCATGTATGATAAACCCCTCTTAAGCAATGAGCGCCGTCAACGTACTTTATTTGAAGGTGGTCACCCTATCTTTGCCGAAGCTTGTCAGCGTAAGGGCTTACCTTATCCTGAGATTAATGACGAAGGTCAAATTGTCGCGGATGAAAAATGGTGGCAAAAAATGCAAATGAACAAAAAAGCTTGGCAACATATCGATGACTAGTACTATTGATAATAAGTTTTAAGCCGAGGTAATGTTAACTATGGCACTAGAAGCACTAAGCCGATTATCACAAGTCCCGCTGAGTACACTCAAAGGTGTCGGGCCTAGTTTATCGGAAAAACTTGAAAAAATTGGCTTGCTAACCGTGCAAGACATGCTTTTTCATTTACCGCTGCGCTATGAAGATAAAACCCGTGTCACTACAGTACGTAATTTATTAGTCGGTACCTCCACCAATATTATTGGCGAAATTACCGATAGCCAAATAACGCACGGTAAACGTCGTATGCTGGTGGTTACCCTAGATGATGGTACTGGTAGTATTCAACTGTGCTTTTTCAGTTTTTCCGCGAGTCAAAAAAATAGTTTAGCGATTGGTAAAACTATTCGTTGTTATGGTGAAGTAAAGCGTGGTCCGCGTAGCTATCAAATAGTCCATCCTGAATATAAGTCTCTGGATGACGATAGAGAATTAACTTCTGTTGAAGAAACCTTAACGCCTGTTTATCCCAGTACTGATGGTCTCAGACAAATTTCGCTACGCAGCTTAACTGAACAAGCCTTGCTTCGATTACAGCGAGGGCAAGTAGAAGAGTTATTACCTACTAACCTTTTTACCGAGCAGTACTCCCTCAGTGAAGCCTTAACGATTATACATCGTCCGCCACCAGAGGTTTCAGTGGAGCAATTAGAGCAAGGTCGCCACCCTGCTCAGCAACGATTAATTAAAGAAGAGTTACTTGCTCATAACTTAAGTATGCTTAAGCTTAGACAAAATAGTGATGTTCATGATGCGCTACCTCTCGTTGGTGATGACAAAGTGAGTAAAAAATTTCTTAAGGCATTACCCTTTACCCCAACCAATGCACAAACTCGCGTAGTAAATGAAATAAAAACCGACTTAGCTAAAACCCAACCTATGATGCGTTTAGTACAGGGTGACGTCGGCTCAGGAAAAACTTTAGTAGCAGCCCTTGCCGCATTAACCGCTATTAGTGAGGGTTATCAAGTCGCTTTAATGGCTCCTACTGAGATATTGGCAGAGCAACACGCTATTAACTTTGCTAACTGGTTTACCCCCCTTGATATTAGCGTTGGTTGGTTAGCTGGAAAAACTAAAGTAAAAGCAAAAAGACTCGCGCTAGAACAAATTGCCAGTGGCGAAATGCAAATGGTGATCGGCACCCATGCTTTATTTCAAGCCGACGTAGTATTTAAAAACATGGTACTGGTTATCATTGATGAGCAGCATAAATTTGGTGTGCATCAACGCCTCACGTTACGTGAAAAGGGTGTATTCAATAATAAATACCCTCATCAATTAATCATGACGGCAACACCTATTCCCCGAACATTGTCGATGACAGCTTATGCCGATTTAGATGCCTCTATTATTGATGAACTGCCACCCGGTCGTACCCCAATCAACACAGTCGCCTTACCCGATTTACGCCGTGCAGAGGTCATTGAACGTATTCGCCAAGGCTGTGTTAATGATGGTAGACAAGCGTATTGGGTATGTACCTTAATTGAAGAATCTGAAGTACTGCAATGCCAAGCAGCGGAAGATACGGCGATTTTATTACAAGAACAATTACCTGAATTAAATATTGGCTTAGTGCACGGCCGAATGAAGGCCATTGAAAAACAGGCCGTGATGGATGCCTTTAAATCTGGTGATTTACACCTACTGATTGCCACTACTGTGATTGAGGTGGGTGTCGATGTGCCTAATTCTAGTTTAATGGTTATAGAGAACCCTGAACGCCTAGGATTAGCTCAATTACACCAATTACGTGGTCGTGTTGGTCGCGGCTCTGTCGCCTCTTTTTGCGTGTTATTGTATAAAGCACCTTTAACCAAAACTGCCACTAAACGTTTAGCGGTATTACGTGAGAGTAATGATGGTTTTGTTATTGCTGAAAAAGATCTTGAAATTAGAGGCCCAGGTGAATTACTTGGTACCAGACAAACAGGTTTAGCTGATCTTAAAATTGCCGATCTTTTGCGCGATGGTTATTTAATCCCTGAAATAAAACAAAAGGCTTATCTATTATCTCGCCAGCATCCTGAAAGTGCGCAAGCATTAATTCAACGTTGGTTAGGCAATAAAGAGCGCTACTCCAACGCCTAATAAACAATCTTTAATCAGAAAAACTAAGCGAAGAAAAAATAAAAAACAAGGTTTAAAATAATAAAAGCAACCAGATAGGTATGCTACTAACAACAGAGTTTGCAATATAATGAAAATGACCCGACATCACTTTATCTTTTTAGGCCCGATTTTAGCTTTTAGCTTTTATTTTTTACTGAGCCATTTTGGCTTAGCGGATAAACCTGCCATCGCTGCGGGAGTTACCCTGCTCACCGTTATATGGTGGGTCACTGAAGCTATTCCTATTCCAGCGACCTCATTAGTTCCTTTTGCTTTGTTGCCTTTATTTGGTATTGTCGATCACAAAGTAGTCGCCTCTTCATTAGGTAGCCATGTCATCTTATTATTGATGGGCGCCTTTATGCTCTCAACGGCATTGGTCAAAAGTGGTGCCCATGAGCGCATGGCTGTTTACATGATAAGACTGGTGGGTGTTTCAAGTGGTAGACGTCTAGTTTTCGGCTTTATGCTGGCAACCGCTATGTTAAGTATGTGGATTTCCAATACCGCATCGACCTTGATAATGCTGCCTATTGCCTTAGCCATTTTAACGCATGTTAATAATAGAAAACTTAAAGTTGCCTTAATACTTGGTATCGCCTATTCAGCATCCGTTGGTGGTATTGGTACGCCGATTGGCACACCACCTAATGTTATCTTTATGGGGATTTATGAAGAAACAACAGGTAGAGAATTTGGTTTTCTCGAATGGATGAAAATTGGTGTACCGGTAGTACTTATTTCCATTCCGTTAATGGCGTTGTGGCTAACACGTTCCGTTACCTTAGATGAAAAAATTAAATTACCTACATTACCTAAATGGCGCAGTGAAGAAAAGCGTACCTTAATTATATTTGGCTTAACAGCGTTTGCATGGATCACTCGCGGCGCACCTTTTGGTGGTTGGAGTGAGTTTTTTAATACACCTAGCGCTGGGGATAGCACCGTCGCACTAGCTGCAGTAGTAATTATGTTTATGACACCGAACGGAAAAGGTGGTCGTATTCTTGACTGGAATGCCGCCAAAGAAATACCTTGGGGCATGTTATTACTCTTTGCTGGTGGTATCGCTTTAGCTAAAGGTTTTGCCGCATCAGGACTAAGCAGTATGCTGGGCGAATGGTTGTCGTCACTGGCTAACTTACCTATGATCGCAATGGTATTAACACTTTGCTTAGTGGTCACTTACCTTACTGAAATCACTAGTAATACTGCGACTGCAACGCTGTTAATGCCAATTCTCGCGGTTGTTGGCACCAGTATGGGCGTTGACCCTGCTATATTGATGATCCCCGCCGCTATGGCCGCCAGTTGCGCTTTTATGTTACCCGTAGCAACAGCGCCTAATGCAATAGCTTATGGTACAGGCGAAATAGAAATTAAAGATATGGTTATAGAAGGTGCGCTATTGAGCTTTGTCGTTTCCTGTGTTGTTGCCGCAGTAACGTTTTTCTTGTTGTATTAACAAAAAATAAAAATATTACCAAGAAATACTGACCATAAACAACTACACTTAAGGTTACTTTAGTTAGCCTTAAGTGATCGAGTATTAATTAATGTTACTCTACTTTTTAGCCCGAAAAAATTTAAGTTCCTATTCAATTAAACCTAATAAACTTTACAGTGTATTAGGTTTCATTTTTAGTGTCATACAAGGCATTACTTTACTACTTATTTTAATAGCTTATTTCAGCTTGATCACAGTAGCAAAAGCTGGAGTGACAAATGATGAATTCACAGTAAGTTATTATGCCAATGCGCAACGACAGACTATTCAAGCAATAAAAACACCTAATGGTTATCGTTTTAATAGCGATTCTAACAAAGTCGTTAACTTAGCCACAGCAAACTGGCCTCCTTATATTAGTGAATATGCCTGTAATAAAGGCTGGGTTTTTCAATTTACCGTTGCCCTATTAGTCAGTAAAGGTTACCAAGTAAATATTCACTTTTATCCTTGGGCAAGGTCGGTTATGTTAGTAGAGCAAGGGAAGATGGACATACTGTTTCCCGAGTACTTTATTGAAAGTTCAGCCCCCTCTGATGCAGTATTAGGCAAAAAACGTCGAGAATTATTAGTTCTTTCAAATAAATTTTCTGGGGGTAATTTATCCTTACTAAAACGTAAAGATTACGTCTTTAATTTACAACAGGATTTAGGTAATTTAAAGGATAAGATCATTGGTGTTGTTCGAGGTTATCAAAACACCCCTGAGTTTGATGCCATGATGGATGCAAAACAATTCGACGTTATTGAAGCCGTAGATGAATTACAATTAGTAAAACTACTGGTAGCAAAAAGAGTCGACTTAATTATTGGTGACCCAAGTGTATTCACCTACAGTGTTAATTATTCCAACTTATCAAATCGCAACAAACAAGCACTGCTCAATAGTATTGAAAAAATTGAACCCGCTATAAAATATAACCATTTGTATTATGCAATTAGTAATAGCTATCCCAATCATCATCAACTGCTTGATGATATCAATTTAGCGCTACTGGAGTTTAAACAAAGCGGTGAAACTAATAGATTTATCGAAGTTGGTAGTGATTGTACGTGAGACTTTTAATTATATTAAATGAATCATCATTTAATATAATTGGTAACATAAAAAAGGCTGTTACCTATGTAACTGCCTTTTTGTTTATTAATTAAGCGATATGTAAAGTAAATAGTTTATCGTTTAATGCGCTTCATCCCAATTATCACCAATACCTGATTCAGCAATTAATGGTACATTCAGCTCAACGGCATCATTCATTAAGGTCACTAATTTCGCGGTAGTTTCTTCAACAATATCTTGGTGAATTTCAAAAATCAGTTCATCGTGAACCTGCATGGTCATTTTGATACGGTCATCATTTTGCTCAAGTAACCATGAGTCTACCGCTAACATCGCCTTTTTAATAATATCTGCCGCGGTACCTTGCATGGGTGCATTAATGGCAGC
The DNA here is from genome assembly GCA_046710905.1 of Colwellia sp. GTDB lineage: Bacteria > Pseudomonadota > Gammaproteobacteria > Enterobacterales > Alteromonadaceae > Colwellia. Next base: position 27,880 of record JBKEHN010000001.1, on the reverse strand, counting down.
ACGTTCAGCCGCTTTTTTACGCATACCATTTTTAGCATTAATATCAGGTAGATATAATCTGCGACCATATAAGGTTTCAACATAACCCTGCTCACTGGCTTGTTGGCGAGTATCTTCCATATAAGTTAATACGCCCGGATAACGCTGGAAATACTTGTCTTGATACTCTTGTGCCTGCTGACGACCAATATTTAGTTGCTTGGCTAAACCAAAGGCTGACATACCATAAATCAAACCAAAGTTAATGGCTTTAGCACTACGGCGCTGCTCCGTAGTCACTTCATCAAGTTCAACGGCAAAAATTTCTGCTGCCGTCGCGCGATGAATATCTTTTCCTTGGCTAAAGGCAGTTACTAAACCGGTATCGTTCGACAAATGCGCCATGATGCGTAATTCAATTTGTGAGTAATCTATTGCAACTATTTTATGATCTTTAGGTGCAATAAAGGCTTGGCGAATTTTACGACCTTGCTCACTACGAATTGGGATGTTTTGTAAGTTTGGATCGGTCGAGGATAAACGCCCCGTAGCGGTAACCGCTTGATGATAAGAAGTGTGTAAACGCCCCGTTTTATCACTAACCATTAACGGTAGCTTATCGGTATAGGTAGATTTTAATTTACTTAGTCCTCGATTCTCCAAAATAACCTTGGGCAATGGGTAGTCAAGTGCCAACTCTTGTAATACTTCTTCTGCTGTTGAAGGTGCACCTTTTGGTGTCTTTTTGATGATCGGGATTTGTAACTCTTCAAAAAGGATTTGCTGTAATTGCTTCGGTGATGCCAAGTTAAAGCTTTTACCTGCTAAATTATGTGCTTCAATTTCCAGTTCATCTAAACGCTGGCCTAGGGTAAAGCTTTGTTCAGCTAAGATATCACTATCAATTAATACACCAGTTTGCTCCATACGGGCAAGCACGGGTAGTAGTGGCATCTCTATTTCATTGAAAACACTTAACATTGAAGTATTTTCTGCTAATGCAGGAAAAATAGCATGATGTAATCGCAAGGTAATATCGGCATCTTCCGCAGCATAATGACCAGCTTTTTCAATGTCAATTTGGTTAAAGGTAAGCTGTTTAGCGCCTTTTCCCGCTACATCTTCAAAATGTATGGTTTGATAATCAAGATATTTCTGTGCTAATGCATCCATATTATGACGCGTAGCAACACTGTTATAACAATAAGACTCGATCATGGTATCAAAGTCGATGCCTTGCAAAGCAATATCATAATGACTGAGTACATTGGCATCATATTTAAGATTTTGACCAATCTTTTTAATGGTTTTATTTTCGAGTAGTGGTTTTAATTGCGCTAAAACCCAGGCTTTATCGAGTTGCTCTGGTGCATCAACATAATCATGCGTCAATGGCACATAAGCCGCTTTACCCACTTCAATAGCAAAAGATACCCCTACTATTTCAGCTTTCATATAACTAATACTGGTTGTTTCCGTATCAAAAGCAAAAGACTCGCATGCTTGTAATTTTTTCAACCATTGTTCAAAAAGTTCGTTATCTAAAATAATATCGTATTGAGTCTCTTCAACGTTCACAGTTTTAATTTCAACAGCCTGCTCGCCTACCGAAGTTGTAGAGTCTACTTTAGATTTTTTAGTCTTTTTAGCTGCGCCGCTAGTACTTGCGCCAACGTCACTATCACCTTTAAGTAAGTCAGCTAACAAACGTTTTAATTCGAACTTTTGATAAAGTTCGGCTAATGCGTCTACGTCTGGTGCACTAGCGGCTAATTCTCCAGCCGATTGTTCTAATTCAACATCACATTTAATCGTAGCTAATTGATAAGACAATGGCAGCTGCTCTAATGCATCACGAAGATTCTCACCAATTTTGCCTTTTACTTTATCTGCATTGGCAATAACTTCCTGCATGGTGCCATGTTCTGCTAACCATTTAACGGCCGTTTTAGGGCCGCACTTAACAACGCCTGGAATGTTATCTACTTTGTCGCCCATCAAGGCAAGATAATCGATAATTTGATCAGGTCGAACACCAAATTTCTCACTAACACCAATAACATCCATTTCAACGTCGGTCATGGTATTAATCAAACGGACATGCTGAGTAACAAGCTGCGCCATGTCTTTATCGCCAGTCGAAATAACGGTTTCAATACCAAGCTCATCCGCTTGTTTTGCCAATGTACCAATAACATCATCGGCCTCAACACCAGGAATAACTAAAAGTGGTAAACCCATTGCGGTAATAATTTCATGTATTGGTGCAATTTGAGTACGTAAATCATCAGGCATTGGTGGACGATTGGCTTTATATTCCGGAAACATGTCATTACGAAAGGTTTTACCTTTAGCATCAAAAATAGCGATTATGTTGCCATTGGGGTAGTCTTTTTTTAGACTACGAAACATATTTAATACGCCGGTAATAGCCCCCGTAGGTTGACCATCTGCGGTTGAAAGAGCTTGTAAATAAGGTACGTGATAGGCTCGAAATAAATACGATGAACCATCGACCAATATTAAGGGTGATTGCGTGTTATTAGAGTCTTGAGAGGTTGCAGGAGTTGTCATAAGAATTACGCGAAGCGACTAAATTAAGCTAAAGATGGCTAAGCATGCCACAAAGCATAATACCAAGTCCATTAAGTTTGTTCCCATTCAGCGAGAGTTAAAAGGCTTAGAGGCAAGGCATTGATTGAAGATAATGATATTCAGGAGAATAAGCTCCTGCACTCTCTAATAAGCTGCATCCGTGCAGCGTCCTTGTTAAAATCAATAACGCTGTATGTAAGCCTTTACCTTTTATTAGGTAATCGCCCTTTGGGAGTTTGTCAGCAATTAGATAACTGCATAGAATTTCCTTAATATAGAGTAACTATATACAAAAAATTCTATTTATTCTCAAACCGCTGACAAGCTCTGAATAGGAAGAAACTTAACGGAATAGGTATAAGTAGGCTCCACTTTATCAGTGTGCTTTATTGTTATAGCTTGTGGATAACCTTGTGGTCAAGTACGAAAAACAGCCAAACATTTGCCCGTAACAAATCTATTTTTATAAACGTAACAATTTGTTTTAATTAAAAAAAACTTTAGATAAAAGCCTTTTACTACATAATTTTTTTATTTTTACCATATGTGGATAATTTTATTATCAAGTTATTTATTAGCTGTACAAAAAATCAGCTCAGCAAAATAATGAGATAAGAGATTATCAGAAATTGGCGTGATTACCAGCGTATTATTAAACTATTTTACAGATTACTTACACTTTTAAATAACTAAAAAACATAAGGCAGTAATAGCGGTCTCTTGCAACAGGTGGATCAGTATAAATTATTCACTTATTACTAATAGATATAAGCAGTGATATTTTATATCCATCATTCTTTAGCATAAAAAGTGTAGTACTTTTTAATTATGCAATAAATATATATTTAAACATCTCTATATAATCTATAGATGGTGGCCAACAATTCGTAGAATAATAGCGTTACGAAATAGTTAAATATCCCTATTAATCATTTCGTAATAATATATAAAAAGCCAAGTAGTTTACTATAAATACTCATCTGATCTATCAATCATTGTATGTTTTTTTCGTGATTCCTTAGTCATTTCGTATATTCAAACCAGAGTAGTTTAGCTACTCTGGTTTGTCTCCCCATCTCTATTAAGGAGCGTTCAGGCTATTTAGCGCTAAATTCTTTAATATTCTCCTTTGAAAACCATGAATATAATACCGGTAAAAAACAGCGTTAAAAATAAGAATTATTATTATCTAGCTAATTATTTAAGTTTGTTAGCTTTGCCCGCATAATATCAAAAGGACTCGATATTAATGAAATACCCTACTCTATTTACTAGCTTATCGTTAAGTATACTTTTATCTACTCACTCTTCTAGCCCTGTTACTGCCTCCATGTCTACAACTCGCTTTGATAACCCAGAAGCTAGCAGTGAACCTTTAAAAGTTAACTTGGCTGTCAGACATGGCAGCCGAACAACGCTAGCTATTGAGGATACCTATATAACTAGGATGGTACTGAGGTTTATGGTTTCGCTAGTAGTAATATCACTGCCGCTAAAGGTTTAGAAATATCAGTTCGCAACGATGAAGACTGCGCCACTCAACTTGGTATCAAGTATCAGTTTTGTGGTGCTAATACAGAGCAATCAAGCCAAGATAATATTGCACTAGTATTTACTTTAGGTTATGAACTAAACACCACTAGTGATTAATATTACTCTAACAATTATGCTACTGATTGTGATAAATTATATTATATTATATTATCACCTATCACACAGATTTTTGGTAGTATAATACTGACATTTATGCTGGGTGTAAATATAGCTACCAAGCATTGCTTTTCTTTTGGTATGGGCTTAGTGGCTGAGATTGTTTATTTCAATTTAGATTGGGAGAAATTACCATCAATCGGATACCTATTTCAATTTTAAAATTGAGTACCAATTTTAGTCGATATAGAGTACTCAAATGTGTTGAGCTACTTTTGTCAGAAAAATAAAAAAACTATTTAATTCACTACTAACGAGTAATATTATGAAAAAATTTATCCATGTAACACTATTAACTTTAGCGATGATCCCTGCTCTACTAGTATCTGACTTTGCTTACGCTAGTAGTATGCCGCAATCAGTTTCCCCTGCAACTGCAAATGTTTACATTATTTCACCTGCCGATGGTGCAATAGTACAAGGTACGTTTACAGTAATATTTGGTTTAAAAGATATGGGCGTTTCACCCGCCGGTATTGAGAGAAAAAATACCGGTCATCATCATCTATTGATTGATAAAGCCGCTCTTCCGGCGTTTGATATGCCTATGGGTGGCGATGTTAAACACTTTGGTGGTGGACAAACTCAAACAACATTAACATTACCTAAAGGTCAGCATACTTTACAGCTTATTATGGGCGATCATTACCACATTCCTCATAAGCCTGCGGTTGTGTCTAAAAAGATAACTATTACGGTAGAATAGAATATCAGCATTGTTTCACTAACACTCAGCTAATGTTAAAAATATTGATTTATACAAGCAAGTTACAAGGATGTAGCTGCTTAAAAATGATACTCCTACTAAAAAATATCTTTTTGGACAAGCTTCTACAATTTTTCGGTATCTTTTCATATATCTCTTCCTGAATAAATACCTCTTCAATTCTGGTTTTGGTGTTTTATTGAACTCTTCACAACTTTTCTGTTACCTTATCTTTCTACCTATATTTTGCTAATTAATATTAACAGACAAGATATAGATATTTTCAAGTAAAAATAAAGGGTTATTAATGAATAACATGCCGTTAAATATAACTTTTTTCGTCGTTTTATTTATTTCTTCTTGCTCAAACATGACCAAACCTCAGCCAGGTCTTCAAACTAAAAATTCCGATAAATTACAGCTTGTTTTCTGATATAGGAAGCGAACAATTGAATAATAAAAATATTTTTATAACACTAGAACAACAAAAATTCTCTATTCTTTTTGGCTATATTCCCTTGAGTTGTTGTTAGCTTGTTTGCTAATTAATAACAGCCCTTTGTAATTAAGATCTAGCTTAGAAAACAACAGTTGACGGGAACATAGCCTTCTTTTTAAAAAAATAGTAATGGGTTATGAAACGTATTAAGTGAAGTACTTAAGGAGAAACTAGTCAACTTTACCTATTACGATGCAACGACCGCCATGCGGTTAAATAAACGAAATCGCATGAGCTTAACCGCATTAACCACGGCTTATGTAAAATATTTAGGACTAGAATTTTCTTATCAAAAAGTAAGTACTTTACCCATATTCACTCAAAAAGATGATGTGATTTTATCATCTTCACATGTACAAACTTTAATATACGATCCTACCTTTGTCGCTGAAAAAGACGTTTTTATTTTTTCAATCCAGCTGTAGTCATCGATTATTTTCCAAGTAAAAGTAATCGAACAGGAAAAATGTTCTCTTATGAAACTTTTTTAGCTATGTATTATAAAAATATTACCGCTGATGCGTTAACCGAAAAAGACTTAAACAAATCATTTTTATATACAAATAAGGCTTACCAATTTGATAATGAAAACATTGCAGTTATTAATCTATTAGCGGTTATCCAGCGAAGATCGGGCGATTTAAAAACAGCAGAGGCTATATATAAAGCAGGCCTAAACAAGGGAGAAGATAGTATCGCGCTATTGAGTAATTATATTACTCAAGTCTCAACAGCGTACAGAAGAAGTAAATACTCTTCAAAATGAACTAAACCAACTAGATGATCCAGATCTATACCAATAATTAGGAGAAGCTTATACGGCACAAAAAACGGGTCAGAGTAGACGAGCTGAATTTTACTTTAAGAAGGCTTTGAAAAAAGCCCCATATCTTAACTAAGCCTATATGGGATGGGTATAAACAAAATAACTTAAACAAGGCCCAAGCAATGCTAGTTAAAGCATTGGAGTGGACCTATGAACTTGATGAAATAAAACTATACAAATATAAGCTTTATAATATTGAACATAAATTAGCAGTAACTCATTAAAAACATGCCAGTTAATATTTTAATTGACCACTAAAGCGTAACAAACTCTTCAGCTGAAGTCGGATGAATAGCAATGGTGTTATCAAAATCAGCTTTAGTTGCGCCCATTTTCATAGCCACGGCAAAACCTTGCAATAATTCATCGCTGCCAAAACCAATGCTGTGTAAACCCACCACTTTTTCTTCAGCGCCAGCACAAATTAACTTCATCCGAGTTGGGTCACGATAGTCATCAGTAATCGCTTGATAAAGAGCAGTAAATTGCGAATTATAAACCATAATATTTTCTTTACCGTATTCAGCTATCGCTTCGTCTTCACTTAAGCCTACCGTGCCTATAACTGGGTGACTAAATACTACTGTCGCAATACCCGAATAGTCTAAATGTTCATTAGGTTTATTATTAAATAAACGTTCACATAAACGACGCCCTGCGGCTACTGCAACAGGTGTTAATTGTGCGCGCCCGGTATTATCACCAACAGCATAAATACCATCAACATTAGTATTTTGAAATTTATCAGTTGGAATAAAGCCACGTTCATCTAACGCGATCCCCGTTGACTCGATATTAATATTATCCGTAGCAGGTTCACGACCAATTGCCCAAACCACGGTATCAACAGGTCCTATAGATTTGCCATTTATTAAATGCACTACTAAACGACCATCATTCAATTGTTCAATGCGTTCTGGTGTACTGTGGTTATGCAACGTTGGTCCGTGTTTTGCCATTTGCTCTACCAAGGTATCGCTTAACATGTCGTCAAAACCACGTAATGGTTTTTCTTTACGCACTAATAAATGCGTTTCACTACCTAACGCATAAAATACGCCAGCAAGTTCAACCGCTATATAACCCGCACCAACAACAGCAACACTTTCAGGTTGCTCAGTTAAGGCGAAAAAACCATCAGAATCGATGCCATATTCAGCACCTTTAATGTTAGGAAAAGATGGACGTCCACCGGTGGCAATCGTAATGTGATCGGCAGTGATTAACTCACCGTTTACTTCAACGGTATTTTTATCAACAAACTTAGCGAAACCATCAATCACAGTAACATTATTAGCATCAAAACCACGCTGATAGGCTGCATGAATACGTTCAATATAGGCTTCACGATTAGCGACTAACTTTGGCCAATCAAATTTAGGCTTTTCTTGTGAAGAGTCTTGAGTTAGATGATCACCAAAGCCGTAATCATTGGCATATTTTAACGCATCGGATATTTGTCCGGCATACCACATTGCTTTTTTAGGTACACAACCAACATTCACACAAGTACCACCAATGTACTTAGCTTCAATAACGGCTGCTTTTTTACCTAATTTTGCGGCACGGTTAGCTGATGCTATACCGCCACTACCACCGCCAATGGCAAGATAATCAAAATGTTGTGTCATGGTTTTACTCATTAGTTAAGATGTTGTTTTAAGATAAAGTGGGCGCCGAAACGGCTTTATTCAAGTATTAGAACCATAATAGTTGAATAATCTTTCAGTCATTAGCTCATAAAAGAAATAGTTTTCGTTTTATTTAATAAGTGATTTTTTAAACATTATCACTCAATAATGTAATTAATTATAAAAAGATAAAAAGGGTTATAAAGTATAACTTGTTTATATTTGTACAAACAAACATCGACTTAAAAAACAATTATCATTAACAATTTTACTCTGTCGAGACAATAAAATCACACTAACAGAGAGTTAGGTAATATAAAAACCACTGTTTACATAAATTTATATTTTAACTATTGTCTCAATTACCTTGAATAAAGCCACTTTAGGTCTTACATCAGTTATAACATAAACTAATTTTTAAGCCTTATGACCAATCCATTATTAGTATCGAGCGAACTACCTGCCTTTTCAAAAATAAAACCTGAACATGTAAAGCCTGCTGTAGAGCAAGGCATTAGTGCTTGCAAAGAAATTATTGAGCAAGTTCTGGCTAATAATGATGTCTATACTTGGCAAAATTTAGTTATGCCAATTGATGATATTGATGATGTGTTATCTAAGTTATGGTCACCGGTTTCTCATATGAATTCAGTAATGAGTAGTGATGAATTGCGTGATGCTTATGAATCTTGCCTACCAATTTTATCTGAATACGGCACCTTTGTTGGCCAACATGAAGGTTTATATCAAGCCTACCTTAGCGTTAAAAATGGTAGTGAATTTGAACAGCTTGATATCGCTCAACAAAAAGTAATTACCAACGCACTACGCGACTTCAAATTATCTGGTATCGCATTAAATGATGACGATAAAAGACGTTATGGTGATATAGCAACGCGCTTATCAGAACTCAGTTCAAGTTTTAGTAATAACGTACTTGATGCTACTCATGCTTTTAGCATAACAATCGCCAATAAAGATGAATTAACCGGCTTGCCTGAAAGCGCCTTAGCGGCGGCAAAAGAGTTAGCGACATCAAAAGAGCAACAAGGTTTTATCTTCACCCTTGATATTCCAAGTTATCTGCCGGTAATGATGTATTGTGATAATGCAGACTTACGTGAACAACTTTATACCGCTTTTGTTACACGTGCGTCTGATCAAGGCCCTAATGCTAGCGAGTTTGATAACAGCAGTATAATGAATGAGTTATTAGGCTTAAGGCATGAATTAGCAAACTTACTCGATTTTGACAACTATGCTCAGCACTCATTAGCGACCAAAATGGCCAACACCACAGATGAAGTAATGGCCTTTCTTGAAAATTTAGCCATTAAATCACAACACCAAGGTCAACAAGACTTTAAAGAACTTAATGATTTTGCTGCTAGCGAATTCAAACAGGACAATTTACAAGCTTGGGATTTAGCTTTTTACAGCGAAAAGTTAAAACAGAGTCGTTACGCTATTTCAGACGAGCAATTACGTCCTTATTTTCCAAAAGACAAAGTAGTTACTGGTTTGTTTGCAGTAGTGCATAAGTTATTTGGCCTTTCAATCAAACAGCGTGAAGGAGTTGACGTTTGGCATGACGATGTTAACTTTTATGACATAGTTGATAAAACTGGCAACAAACGTGGCAGTTTCTATTTAGATCTTTATGCCCGTGAGAAAAAACGTGGCGGCGCCTGGATGGATGTTTGCGTAGGCCGTAGTCAGAAATCTGATGATTCAATTCAGTACCCCGTTGCCTATTTAACCTGTAACTTTAATGGCCCTGTAGGCAAAAACCCGGCATTATTTACTCATGATGAAGTAGTGACCTTATTTCACGAGTTTGGTCACGGTATTCACCATATGTTAAGCCAAATTAATGCTAGCAGTGTTGCCTGTATTAATGGCGTACCTTGGGATGCGGTTGAGCTACCGAGCCAGTTTTTAGAAAACTGGTGCTGGCAGCCAGAAGCACTTGCCTTTATTTCTGGACATTTCGAAAGTGGCGAGCCATTACCACAAGCAATGTTAACTAAAATGTTAGCCGCCAAAAACTTCCAATCGGCTATGCAAATGTTACGTCAACTTGAGTTCAGTATTTTCGATTTTACAATGCATGAAAGCTTTAACCCAACAGCAGTAAATAATGAAAAACATATTCAACAAACCTTAGATAATGTGAGAACTCAGTACTCAGTAGTAAAAGCACCTGAATTTAACCGCTTCCAACATGGTTTCAGTCATATCTTTGGTGGTGGTTATTCGGCTGGTTATTATAGCTACAAGTGGGCTGAAGTATTATCCGCTGACGCGTTTGGCTTATTTGAAGAACAAGGTATTTTTAATGAGGTGACTGGACAATCATTCTTAACAAATATCCTAGAAAAAGGTGGTAGCGAAGAACCCAGTGAATTATTCCAAAAATTTCGTGGTCGAGCCCCAGAAATTGATGCTTTATTACGTCATAGCGGTATTAACGTTTAATAAGCAGGTACTTATTCTATTTCAAAAGGTATTACCTCATACTAAAATAGAATAAACATAAATGAGGACAACTATGCGCTATTGGATTCCCCTATCATTTGTATTAATAAGTTTTTTCACTGTTGCTAACGAGACTACTGAAAAAAAAAATCAAAACGACCCTACAAAGGTTCTTACTAAAATAGGTTTAAGTTATACAGATGACTTAAGCATATTAGGCTCTTTAGCACTTGATAAAGTACGTAAAATTAATGCAAGAACAAATTTTGATGCCAATGAATGGCGTTTAGGTGGCTCATGGTTATTTAATTTTGGTATACTTAATTTATCATTAAGCCGTTCTGAGTACGATAATGATGGCCATAAAAATAATTACGCGGTGGGCACATTTCGCCCCTTAAGTATGCTCGGTGTTGATATAGGAAAATGGATAGTTTTTCCTATGGCTGGTTTTAATCATAATACTGGGGAAATCGTGGTTACAGATGAAACGACCTTAGAAAATAGTATTGTGATGCAACAAAACACCAGTAACGTTAGATATATTGGTGCTAAGGTGCTATGGCCAATTACCGAGCACTCGACGTTATTAGCCTTTAGCGGCGGTGGTTTAGGTTCTAATGATTACAGTAATAATTAGATTGGCACTGGCTTGGGTTACAAATTTAATATAAGACACTCTCTTAATTTATTTGGTTTTATATCCGATGATAATTATGGTCGTATCAATAAACTAGGCATGACATACACTTATGAATTTAAATAACCCTGAAACATTTAGAGCTCTATTCAAACGCGCTGCAGAAAGAAAAGGTAGCGTAAGGGCATTAGAAGCATTATTAGGGAAGAAAATTCTTGGTAAGAAACTACTTGATGATACTGCAGCACAGCAATATGTTGCTGAATTAAGTGATGACCGTATTCTTGCAGCCTTTACCAAACAAATTTTTAAATCTGGATTCGTCTGGCGTGTGGTCGAAAACAAATGGCCAGACTTTGAAGAGCATTTTTTCAATTTTAATATTGAAAAAATGTTGATGATGCCTGAAGAAATGTTAGAGCGAAAAGCCGCAGATCCAAAAATAATTCGTAATTATAATAAAGTAAAAACGATTAAAGCCAATGCCCAGATGATGTTTGATATCACCATGGATAAAAACATCAGCTTTGCACAATTTATTAATGATTGGCCAAGTGAAGATATTATTGGTCTATGGGCGTATCTAAAAAAACATGGTCAACGCTTAGGTGGTAATACTGGTCCATACGCATTGAGGTTATTAGGTAAAGATACCTTCATTTTAAGCAGTGATGTGGAAGCGTATTTAAGAGCGCAGCAGATCATTGATGGTGGTTTGCAAAGTAAAAAAAGTTTAACGGCAATACAAGCGCATTTTAACAAGCTGAAAAATGAAAGTGGCTACAGCTTAACGCAACTTAGCCGCTTGATTGCTTTTTCTTGTGGTGACAATTATGTACAAGTAGCTGAAGTGTAGATAAATAGTAAAATCGGTGCGCCTATAAATTTATATGACGCACCAATACTTATACCTATTACACTTGAAGAGGCTGGTTTCAGCGAGAATTTATAAGCTTAGAGACAATACATTGATTGAAAAGAATGGTTACTCAGGAAAATAGCTCCTGCATTGTCTAATAAGCCACCTCCATGTAGCGTCCTTATCAATAACGATGGCTATAAACTAAGCTCGTCCGTACTTATCTTCAAAACGAACAATATCATCTTCACCTAGATAACTACCTGATTGCACTTCTATCATCTCTAATGGTAGCTTACCTAGGTTTTCTAAAGCATGAACTGCGCCAATAGGAATGTAAGCAGACTGATTCTCACTTAACAGCATAATATTATCATCAATGGTCACTTTTGCGGTACCTGATACTACAATCCAGTGCTCGGCTCTATGATGATGCATTTGCACTGATAATTTAGCACCAGGTTTTACGGTAATACGCTTTACTTGAAAACGATCACCTGAATCAACGCTGTCGTACTTACCCCAAGGCCGATAAACCTCTCGATGAATAACCGCTTCAGAGCGTTGCTCTTTTTTCAATTGCTCAACAATTTTTTTAACTTCTTGTACTTTATCTTTATTGGCAACCAACACCGCATCAGGCGTATCAATAATAACTAAGTTATCAACACCAACCGTTGCAATTAACTTGTTTTGACTGTGAATATAACTATTAGTAGTTTGTTGAGCAATTACGTCACCTTTTAAAACATTCTTGTCTTCATTTTGCTCACATACTTCCCACAGTGCAGAATAAGAGCCCACATCACTCCACCCAGCATCAAGTGGGATGACTACTGCAGAGTCAGTTTTCTCCATTACCGCATAGTCAATTGACTCACTGGCACAGGCCAAGAAAGCCGTTTTGTTTGGACGTAAAAAATCAAGATCTTGCTTAACCTCTTTCATCGCTTGTTGGCAATTTTCTAAAATATCACCACGGTGTTTAGCTAGTTCTTCTAAATAACGTGAAGCTTTAAATAAAAACATACCACTATTCCACAAGTAGTCACCTGAGGCTAAATATTCATCGGCTACAATTTGTTTAGGCTTCTCAACAAATTGTGCAACATCAAAAGTACCAGAGCTTTGTTCATTGCCCTTTTTAATATAGCCATAACCTGTCTCGGCATGAGTGGGCACAATACCAAAGGTAACGAGCTTTCCTTGTTGTGCAGCAATACAGGCTTGCTCAACCGCTTGATGGAAAGCAGTAATATCTTGAATCACGTGATCTGCAGCTAATACTAACAATAAAGCATCTTGATCTTTTTCTAAGGCATTAATTGCTGCTAACGCAATTGCAGGAGCAGTATTTCGCCCTTCAGGTTCAAGCAATATAGTACTTTGCTGTTGGGATAATTGTCGAACCTGTTCCGCCACTAAGAAACGATGTTCTTCATTACAAATGAAAACAGGCTCACAACTGTTCTTAGGCAAGCGTAATAACGTATCTTGCAACATACTGGTATCATTAACTAAAGGTAAAAACTGTTTAGGAAATAAAGCACGCGATAGAGGCCAAAGGCGTGTACCGCTGCCGCCACACATAATTGTAGGAAAAATAGAGGCAAGTGAAGTTGTTTTTGTACTCATATTTATTTCATTGGTTGGATTTAAGTTTAATAGGAAATAATAAAGCTATAGCAAGCAATGCTATTGAAGAATAAAGCCTCTTTACCCACTAAGATATATAGCCTTTAATTCACCGAGTTGTCTAAATTACATTATACGATAATACATCATGATTGAAAATCCTCAGTAAAAGAGAATATTACTTAAATGACTTAGCAAATATTGCAATAGTTCTCATTTTAAAGTATTTCAACTGACGTTCAAGACGAAAAAGAAATATATCACGGTAAAAACATTTTATTTCTAATCCATATTTTTGATTAGATAATAATTTTTTGTATCGCGCATCGCCACCAAGAAAGTCATAAGATTCTATTCCTTGCTGGGAATAATATTCGATCGCTTCATAGTGTAAAGTTAACCCTACTTTAATTTTATTATCTGAATTTTCTTGCAAAGCAGACAAGTAAAAATAAACTTTATTGTTATAAACAAAATTTACTAAATAACCGAGTTCGACTTTATCTAACGTTAGTACTGCAATTTGCTAGATTTAGCTAAAATTATAAAGGACTTTAAGCAGGGCATTGATTGAAGATAATAGTTATTCTATTTTCCAAATCACTAAAATAGCATGAAGCGCTCATAAACTAAAATTTTCGCAAAAACGAGGTAAAGTATACCCGTTTTTATATTTTTTGTTAAAGGAGTAACCCTTAAAAAATATGTATATACTGTTATTTTCTCAGGTTTTCTGAAACGAGCATATTCAAGTAGAGCGAGTATGTATATTTTTATTGACCTTACCTGTAAAGAGTTCTATTAAAATTAGCATCAACAAAAAACTTGAAATCAGTCCAAAAACACGTGGTTTTATTTTGATAATATAACCAAAAATTTGATAGGATATTCACAGCTTTAGGCAGTTTTACACTAAAGTATTTAAGTATTTAAGTATTTAAGTATTTAAGTATTTAAGTATTTAAGTATTTAAGTATTTAAGTATTTAAGTATTTAAGTATTTAAAATATGCCAAAGATAATAGTAATACTGCAAGTAAACCTTTCGAATCATGAGATATTTTCGATAACTTAACTAGACAAGTATATTGATAAATTATAGTATCTGCCGCACATATATTGATGTTATATTTCTAACGATATCTAACATCAAAAAACTAGCCTTTGCTCAGCTGGTTAGAACGCGCCCCTGGGGGCAGCGGTCACAACAAAAGTTGTCACCACAGGAAACAGTCAAAAATAAAATAAGCACCATTAGCTCAGCTGGATAGAGCGTCGCCCTCCGGAGGCGAAGGCCGCAGGTTCGACTCCTGCATGGTGCGCCATTACTGACTTATACAAGCCATAATAAATTAATACATTCGTAATTCCTTTCATTTACTACTACATTAAAATTGTCTTTCATGGCCGTTACTTTTCTTTGACACAATATTGCTTTTTCAGACTGTGATAGATCTGTGTCAAATGACAAAAAGTTATTCAATAAATACCTCTAAAAGGGTAATTTTCACATCTCAGACTAAAATTTGAATATTTTAGTTATTATTAGCCGACTAACTTTTATAGCCGGGAGCAATCATCATTGAATCAGTTTCGGTTAATTCATAACGGTTTAAACGTTGATATTGAAAATAGTATGAATTAAGTATTGAGTCCTTTGATGAGTCAACTCGCCACACCGATAATAAAAAACTAGCCAAAGCAGCAGTTGTTTTTAAATTTAATATTACTTTGTCTTCAATTCCAAGATCTTGTACTAAAGCTTTAGGACGAGGATGACTTGAATGTGGAGCAATAGTTAATAGTATTTCTTTGTCCCAATCAACGTCAGCCTTAATACTTTGTTTATTTGTACTATATTTGGACAGGTACCTGATGGTCTTATCTTGCCGTCGTGCTTGATTTATTTAGTCTAAAAGTTATCGGTTGGGCACTATCAAATTCACCTGATAGTAAACTAATAATGCAAGCGTTAATGATGACTTATCAAAGTAGAGGACAGCCTAAAGACATTATATTTCACTCAGATCAAGGTAGACTTTACACAAGTAGGAAGTTCAGACAACGGCTGTGGCGATACCAAATAAAACAAAACATGAGCCATCGAGGAGATTATTGGCATAATGTACCTATGGTGCGTTTTTTATAAGCTTGAAAACGGAATGGGTACCAACGATTAGAAACAAGAATTTTATTGAAACGAAACAAGCGATAATTCATTAAATTATGGATTATTACTATAAAACTAGGAGACATAAATACTATGGTGGAATCAGCCCAAGTAAAACAAGGCGAGGATATAGATTAAGCTACAAAACTGTGGCCAATATTACTTGACCACTTCACGGTGTGTAGACGTTTTTATTTTTTTAAAATTTATATCTTGCTGAAAGCTGTAACCTAGTCATATCTCCACTTAATCCTGATTCAATATCTCTTGTTGCAAATCGAATTTCACTCCCAAAAGTAATTTTAGGTGTAGGTGAATAGAGAAGGTTCGCACTAATATTACTTGTACTTTCAGTAACCTTTGTGCCGGTTAGTGCTACATTGTTATCAATCATTAATTTTGAGTATGAGAATGAAGAGCGCATTTTTTTAGACCAAACTTTTCGATAAGCAACTGCAAAACCGGTAGAGTCAATAGCTTCTAAATTGTCTTCAGAATTTATAACTGCCCCACGGCTTGTATTAAGTCCTAAGTAACGACCTAGACCAGAACCTGTTGTAAAAGAAATTCTTAGGTCATCATGGCTACCCACCTTTATTTTTGAACTTACGTTAATTCCGTAAGAAATGGTGCTGTCGTCTATGATTTCTGTTTCATAAGTTAATTGCCTAACAAGTCCTGCTAAAGATACATGACCCCAATCTGATTTATGCGTGTAACGTATAACGGCATCAGGTACGTAACCGTCATCAGATACAATACG
The DNA here is from genome assembly GCA_046710905.1 of Colwellia sp. GTDB lineage: Bacteria > Pseudomonadota > Gammaproteobacteria > Enterobacterales > Alteromonadaceae > Colwellia. Next base: position 11,390 of record JBKEHN010000001.1, on the reverse strand, counting down.
AGAACCACCTTCAAAAGGAGTAATAGTAGACTCAGAATTTTCTAAAGAAAACTCCCAGGCACCAGACTGATATTTAACAATAGGCTGTCTATTAAATATTGTACCGTCTGTAACACTAATAGCATCGAGACGTTCAGGAAGGGTTTTTACATCTTGAAAGGTGGACCATGTTTGTCCAAACGTCCAGCCATTATATCGAAAATATGCATGACGAATCCGGGGTGTATAGGAATTACTGATTCTTTCATTACCACCGGGTGTCGATGAAAAATCGAGTTCCAATACACCAGTAATACTTTCACCATTACCCGTATCTGTTTTGCTGGTAAGTCTAAACCGGCTTCTTTTAGCGTGAGCATCAAATTGCGTGCTCTCTTTTGCACCACCTACAGGAGTCAAACTTGGGACATAAAAATCTCTACCTATACTTCCCGCAGGTAAAGAACCATCAGAATATTGACTGAATAAGGTATCTAATTGGATATATCCCTTAAAGCTAATATCGGTATTTTGAATAGAGTTAGCATTTGAATAACCCGAAATTAATACACTACCTAAAACCAGTGGAAATATGATTGCTGTTGTTTTACTAAAAGTATTCATTAGTTTTTCTACCTTATTATATTTATGTTGGTATCCAAACTATAACTCTATGTATTTTTTTAAGCAACATAAATATACACAGTAGATAAATAATAATCATCAATGTGTTGTATGTATTTTTTATTTTAGCCATTAAAATACCTTTGTGGTACACAGTGATATATAAGTAATATAAATACAGGACTAATAAAGGCGCGGGCTGTCGACAAATTAATATCACAAATTACGCAATACATTACTTCAGAGAATTTAAGGCCCGGTGATCAACTGGAAGAATCCTTTCTAGCGGAAAAGTTTGGGGTTTCTCGAACTCCTATTAGTGAAGCTATAAGAGCAATGGTAAGGCTTGGTTTATTAGAAGCTATCCCAAAAAAGGGAGTAATAGCCAGAATTTTAAAAACAAAAGAATTTTTCAGTTTGTTTGAAGTCGCTGCTGGATTGAAGGGGATAGCTAGTAGGTTAGCATCATTTTCACTTACAGATGAGCAAGCAGAGATAATTATGAGTAAGTTGTAAAACTGCAAAGTTGCAGCTGAAAATGAAGATAAAATTCAATATAGTATTGCGAATATAGAATTTCATGCAGCTATTCATGAGGCTACCAATAATCACTGGTTAATTGAACAACTTTAATATATTGATATACATATTAATACATATCGTTCTTTACCTTATAACGTTCGAGGACGTCTTTCAAAATAAAATGAAGAACACTCAGCTATTTGTCAGGCAATCCTTATTGGTGAAGGTAATAAAGCAAGTGAGTTAATGCGTGATCATATGATGATACAAGGAAAACGACTACCATCTGTATTAAAAATTTTGACACAATAAGTAATTACAAACCTAACGATATATCACCCTATAATAAATTAAGAATTTCTAACCCCTCGTTTATTGAATAATATAGTAATTAGTTTTGTGTTTATGTAAATACAAAATGTATTCTAATATTGAAGTGACACTGAATTAATTACCTGCTAAGTCTAATAACACAATGATATTTAGTGAGCCTTTTGGAACATCGATTTATTGGAGTTAGTACAATTCCCAATTTTCACTTAACAGTTTCACACTCGAAAAAACTTTCGATTCATCATGTGTTAGTTTTGTTTTCTCTTTAGTTATTGGTTTTTACTGTATCAACAAGACTTTAAACTACTATATTGTCATAATAAACAAACCTCCGACTTATTGATGATAAAAGATTTACTATTGTTTTGGTTAAAAAATTTACGCTGCATCGCTGACTAGTTTCACGTAAGTAAGCGCTACCTTAATTTAAAGTTATCAAAGCCAAAATATTTAAATATATATTTATAGCTTGCTAAAAAAGTAACTCTTATGTGTTCTTATATGAAACCGCTCGAAATTTAACGCTACTGTCGTCCTGATCAGTTATTAATATTCCCACAATTATTGATAACAAAAACCATCTTTCAATAGACAGTGATAACGGCTTAACTGTTGGAAATTATTAAAGTCAATTTGGCGGCGCTTGCCCTCCTAAGGATGATGATATGCACAGCTATCAATTCACTTTTTTGGCCTTACCCGTTGAAATGTTTGATGTGATCAAGCACACCAGAAGTCGTAACCGAATTCATGTTAAACGCTATACCGTGGAACGATCAACGTTGACTTCGACTTATGTCAGGAGAAGCACTCATAAAGCTCAGTAAGAATTAAGCTTTATGGGTAATAAGGAATAACTATGACTTTGATAGTGCATGTCCTACTTAAAACGATGAATAGATGTCAATTCATTGTTAAGGCTTTACTCATAGAATCACTGAGGTTAATAAAGGTGCACCTCTGGTTATTATTGGGTTCATACTAAGTAGTCGTTCACTGCAAGAAACAAGACTAACGTTAACCTATCTAAGATCCTTATTTATTCTCTGTTAATCGTAATAAAAAAATAAAATGGCTAAGGACAATTAAGTTCTACACTGTTAGAGATTAGACTAAAATGATCACCTTCTATTTTTATACAAGTGATCTTGGACATAAATAAACTTCCTATCTAAAAGTATAACTGTACCACCGATAAGTAAATCATTAATTGATATAGCGTCTTTTAAGGTGCTCTCGTAACGAATAGGCGATTCTTTAACTGAGAGAGATAATACTTTATAACTAGAGCAACTATCGACGTCAACGAATTTAAACTCACTTTCTCCGGTATCAACGTTTATACTGGTAATGTTCATTTACTATCTGATTTTATTGAAGCGTATTCGTATTTTTAATATGCATAACTTTATAAATAGCGGTACTGTCCACGTCAAACTTAGTTAATTGTTCACAAGATTATTAGCTACTTCTTTTTATAGGTGTTAACTATCACTACATATCCCTGGTCGATGGCAATGTGAGCAATCAAAATTTCAAATCACCCACTATTTATCTGAATTAACAAACTCTGATGCTGAATCACTACATTTATATAATCAAAGATATAATAAATATGATGATTCTTATCCCTAGTCTTGGTTGCCTAAAGATTTGGGTTTAATGTATATATTCCCATCAAGCTACTTTCAGCTAATACGTGACCTTTTATTGCAGGTATAACATCTCTACCTGTAAAATTACCACTTAATCCTAAGCTCTTAACATCAAGTGCATACACCGTAAAATAATAATGATGCATGATGCTGTCATTCCATGGCGGACAAGGACCATCATAGTCCCCATAATCACCGCCCATCTCAGCATCACCATTAAACCAATTTGTATAGTCATTAATACCAGCCAAACCATAAGGTTTTTGACCGAAAGATTTTCCTTTTGGTGTTATGCCATTAGATGCATAGCCTTCTCTAATTGATGAAACTTCTGTCGAAATATCGACGAGTACCCAATGGTAGAAATCGATACGAGGTAGATCCGCAGGTACCACCTTAGCTTCTTGGTTAACATCATCACCTGATGAAGGGACATCGGGATCATGACAAAGAATAGCAAAAGATTTAGTGCCCGTTGGTGCATTAATCCATGAGATAGCAGGATTCTTATTGTCGGTCAGTGAAATATGGCTATCACTGTCCTGTTTGGCAAACGCAAATTTCTCAGGGATTAGAGCTCCGTCTTTCAAACCTTCAATAGTAATAGAAAAAGTGTTATTCATAATATTGTTTCTCCTTAATGGTGTTGATTTAAAAATTATTCCATGAATTACTCAATGGTTCAACGTACTGCTAATAATACCCCTCCGCCTGGTGCTACTGGATCGAGTTTGAGTGTTTTTAAAATACTCCGAGTTGTGGCTACCGATGCAGATAATGTTGGTAAACCAGAAGCTTTTTCAATTTTTTCAATCGATGGTAACGATGGCATTTGTACACAAGCCGAAGCAATTATTGCATCGATACCACTAACGTCAAGTTTTTTCCACAACTCAGCTGGCGCATTTGGATCTTGAGCTGCGACCTGTAAATTACCAGGGATTTCTAATGCCAAATAATCTTGAACTTCTATCCCTTCACTTTCAATATAGTCTACCACCAATCGAGTAAGCGGTTTCATATAGGGACAAATAATGGATACTTTTTTAGCACCAATCTCATGCAGGCTTTCAATTAATGCGCCTGCCGAACTAATAATGGGAGCTGGCATACTGCTTTCTAAGCTAGCCTCGTATAATCTTTTTTCTGCTACTCGATGGTAGCCTTTACCTCGACTCATAATCGCAACGAGACAAGCGTAAGCTTGTACATCAACAGCTGCATCGGATAATTCTAAGGCGCAACGCAAACTATCATCATCCATACGCTCAAGCTCTTCTTTTGTAACATTTTTCATTCGCATACGAGAGGAGTGGAACGTAAAACGTTCAGGTAAAATTGCTTCACGACCACGTAATAGTGAAGGTATTTCGGTTTCCATCGTAATATTTGAACTAGGGACAATTAGCCCGATACGATAGTTTCTAGATTTGTTATTCATGAGTAATACTCTTTATTGATAATTAATTTATATAGCTGAGCCCATTACAGCTTCAGGTAGCCATGTAGCAATGCTAGGGAACAAGCACAGCAAAACAATGGCAATGATCATGCAGGCAACAAAAGGTAATGAACCTAATAGAATAGTTTTCAAAGAAATGTTTGGGGCAATACCATTGATTACATAAAGATTTAAACCTACTGGTGGTGAAATTAAACCAATCTCCATATTGATGGTAAGAACGACAGCAAACCAGATAGGGTCAAAGCCAGCATTCAAAATAACAGGCAACAAAATAGGCGCTGTCATTAAAATTACTGCTACAGGAGGGAGGAAGAATCCCGCTATAATTAAAAAGACATTAATTACAATCATTAAATGCCAACGATTGATTTCTAGTGCTCCGATCCACTCAGCTATTGCTTGAGTAATGTAAAGACTAGACAACATATAAGAAAAAACGCCCGCTGCTGCAATGATAAATAAAATCATTACGCTTTCTCTGGTACTATCGCGTAATATTGTCCATAAATCTTTGGGGCTAGTTAAGCGATATATGACCATCGCAATAATTAGGCACAGTATTGCACCTACAGCAGCTGTTTCCGATGGCGTTGCAACACCGCCATACATTGCATAGAGTACTCCAACAATAATGGCAACAAATGGTAATACACGAGGCAGTATTTCGAATCTTTCTTTCCAGCTATAATTATGCGGTATCATTAAAGCACGATTACCAGAACGCCAAGTTGCGTATACAGACCAAGCCATGAACAATCCTACAAGCATAAGGCCAGGCATCACTCCTGCAAGAAATAAACGACCAATGGATGTCTCTGTTGCAATACCATATACAATCATGGTGACTGATGGAGGAATTAAAATACCTAATGTACCACCAGCAGCAATTGACCCTGTTGCAATCCCTTCAGGATAACCTCGCTTAATCATTTCGGGAATACCCATTTTTCCTATCGCTGCACAGGTGGCAGGGCTAGAACCGGACATAGCAGCAAACATGGCACAAGCTCCTAAATTAGATACCACCAAACCACCAGGAACTCTTGTTAACCAACGCTCTAACGCTTCATATAAATCAGCGCCTGCTCTTGTAGAGGAAATGGTCGATCCCATGAGAATAAACATAGGGATTGCTAAAAGAGCAAAGCTATCCAATTTGCCAAAAAATATTTCTGGCATTAGCTCTAACGATTGTAACCCGTCAAAAACAATCAAAAACAATCCTGAAACTACTAGCAAACCCATACCAACAGATATACCAGAAAACAATATAAGAATGGTCGATATACCGACCAAGGCACTAAGAATTAGAGGATCCATCAGTTTTCTCCCAACCCAAAAGGTTTATCAATTTTTAATAAAATAGCGACTAAATCGGCAACTAATTGTAAAAAAAGCAGACCAAAACCAATGAGCATAGATGAATGTGGAATCCATAATCGAACCGCCCAAACAGTGTCTGTTGTCCAGCCACGAGAAAACGCCAAATACCAGTATTCAAAGCTGTACCAAAACATAATACCTATAACACCAGCAGATATAGTTAAAGTAAAAATAGCCAAGTAGAAGCGTGCTCGAGAAGGTAACACCAACGGGATTAAATCTACATTAACGTGCCCACGCACTTGTTGTACAAAAGGTAAACCAATAAGAGTGGAACCAAGAATTAAATAGATAATAGCTTCGGTCTGCCATGTAGTAGAGCCATTAAGCACAAATCTAACGAAGATCATTTGGCAAGTAATAAAAACCGCTGCCAATGTCATAGACGCTGAACACCAACCAGAAACCGTCGATAACAAAGAGGTTACTTTTAGAAAAAAAGGTCTTTCCTTGTCACTAGACATGCTAGTATCAGTTGAATTAAAAGTAGAGTGAACTGCCATATATATACCTTTTTTGTCCACGTTATTTTAAATAGGCAGTAACATACTGCCCGAACGAATATCATGCTATAAATCATTATTTAACAGACAGAGCCATATCTAATAGTTTTTTACCGTCGGGGTGGCTTTCTAAAAACTTTTTGTAAGATGTTTTTTGAGCAAGAACTCTCCACTCATTAAAGTCTTCAGGTGTCATAGTAGCGATTTTGACACCTGCTTTTCGAAAAACTTCGACTGAATTTAAATCTTGTAACTTAGCCTCTTTTAAGTAATAAGCCTCTGCTTTTTTACTTGCAGCCAATAGAGCTTTTTGTTGAGCTAGGTTTAGTTTTTCGAATTTTGTTTTATTCATAATGACTGGTTGGTATAAAAACCAAAGAGCTGCGTCTTTAGTTGCTGGGGTGTAACACTTTACTTGTTCATAAATACGATAAGATACGAAAGAAGATGAAGAAGTATTAGCTACATCTAAAATACCTGTTTGCATTGCGCTATAAATCTCAGATGAAGTCATTGAAGTAATAGACGCGCCAGCTCCAACTAGCATCTGCTCAAAGGCTTTACCCGCTGCACGAGATTGAAGACCTTTCATATCACTAGGCTTGACTATGCATTCACCTTTACTGACAAATCCACCAGCAAGATAACCGTGGGCTAACACCATAATATTGTCTTGTGCCATTTTATCTTCTAAACCAGCCATAAATGGCGACTGTGTTAATCTAGCCGCATGATCATGATTTCTCACTAAGCCTGGCATTAACGTTAAATTAAAATCTGGCTGTTGTCCTGCAGCATAGCTTAGTGGAAAAACTGACATATCAAGTAGGTTTCGACTCATTAGATTATATTGTTCTTTAGGCTTAACTAATGACTTTGAAGGAAAAATTCTAATATTTAGATCTACATTAGCTTCAGATACTTCGTCGGCAATCATTTTAGCAACTTTATGACGTACATCATTAGTAGACCATTGATGAGAGAGTTTTAAATCGGTAGCGCTTAAGGCTCCTGATGAAAGTAGAGCTATGGTGAACGTTAAACTTTTTATTGTTTGTATATTAAGCATTTTTGTTTCTCCTATTAGTGAGTATCCACAATAACCCCTTAAGTATTTTTTATCAACCTATAAATATACACAAGAAGTTTTATATTAAGGGCTTTTTTAATTAATATAAGAAAATATCAAGGTTACAGCTATAAAATAATTCGTTACTTTTTCGAGACTAATATATTTTAAAAGGCCATTCTTGAGTGGCAATAAAATACTAGAAAATGGTATTTAGTAAATCATTTGAATAGTCTAATAACAAAGATGAAGGTATAAAAAATCATGGGTTTTCGAATATAATATTGAAGAGGTTTCTAATAATTCACCGCTCTACAAAATTCAAATAATTTAATAAAATCTTCACACTTAGCAGGGTATTCTTTAGATTAATCCCATCTAACGTCAATATTAGAATGTACTATTTATTTTAATAAAAAAATTTAATTATATTTTTATTAAAATAAATAGTAGTTTGTCTACCTTATTAGCCTTATATTAGTAGTTTATTAATATCTTAACTGTTTCATATGTATTTTTATGTTCGTTTTAAAATGTCCTTGTGGTATATTAGAGATATTTAAATAAACAGAGTACGACTAATGACGCGGGCTGCGGACAAATTAATATCACAAATTACGCAAGACATTACTTCAGGGAATTTAAAGCCTGGTGATCAACTGGAAGAATCCTTTCTAGCGGAAAAGTTTGGGGTTTCTCGGACTCCTATTCGTGAAGCTATAAGAGCAATGGTAAGGCTTGGTTTATTAGAAGCTATCCCAAGAAAGGGAGTAATAGTCAGAATTTTAAACACAAAAGAACTTTTGGATTTGTTTGAAGTCGCTGCTGGATTGGAGGGGATGGCTAGTAGGTTAGCAGCATCTTCACTCACAGATGAGCATGCAGAGGTAATTATAAGTAAGTTGGAAAACTGCAAAGTAGCGGCTGAAAATCAAGATAAAGTTCAATATAGTATTGCGAATATAGAATTTCATGCAGCAATTCATGAGGCTACCAATAATCACTGGTTAATTGAACAACTTCAAAATATAGGTATACATATTAATGCATATCGTTCTTTACCTTATAACGTTCGAGGACGTCTTTCAAAATCAATAGAGGAACACTCGGCTATTTGTCAGGCAATCCTTACTGGTGAAGGTAATAAAGCGAGTGAGTTAATGCGTGATCATATGATGTTGCAAGGAAAACGACTACCATCTGTATTAAAACATTTGACACAATAAGTAATTACAAACCTAACGATGTATCACTCTAAAATAAATTAAGAATTTCTAACCCTCGTTTATTCGATAATATAGTAATTAATTTTGTGTTTATGCAAATACAAAGTGCATTCTAATACTGAAGTAACATCGGATTGCACTTCCCTAATTTTTCTAGATACTAAATAATTTACAATGTGATTTTTTAAGGATCTAGTAAAACTAAGAGTAATAATTCAAACTAAATATCCATTTCCCTTGGAGTTTTAAATTCTAAAATATACAGTAAAAAATCTATGGCGCTTTATGCTCCTTTTCGCCTTAGAATATATATCCTAAGGCGGAATCGACCCGATATAGAATTTTTAATTTTTAATTTTTAATTTTTAATATATAAGAAATCACGGAAATCGGTATTAATATAATGTCTGCTTTAGATATTTCGTAAACGTCCGGCAAAGTGCATCTAAATAATAAATGGAGATCAAGTTAAGTTACTTCAAACAATTATTTGGAGTAACTTATGAAAATAACGCGAAGCCAAGAGCAATGGCGAACGATCCTTAACGAACAACAAGCCAGTGGAGTTGAGAGCACCACAACAATCCATTGAATTGACTTTTGGTAAGCAATATTAAGGCTTCCATCAAGTACCAGTCCAACCGACTTAGCCCAAATACTACGAGCGTTGGCTTAATGAAGATGTTTGTAGAAGTTCCCGAAGTCTTTTTACATCGAGATGTGGTCGATTTTCGTAAATCAATAAATGGCTTAGCTAGCATTGTCGAAAATGAACTTGAACATGATGCCTACACTGGCGCCTTGTTTGTTTTTTGCAATAAAGCCAAAGACAAACTTAAAATTCTCTATTGGGATAAAACAGGCTTTGCGCTGTAGTATAAACGGCTGGAAAAACAGAAATTAAAATGGCCGAGTAAAGTATCTAGCCAAACGTTTGAATTAACAGAGCAGCAATTGGCTTGGTTGCTCTCGGGGTATGATGTTGTAGGTCATGATCCATTGCACTATAAATCAGAGATCTAATGGGATCTCATTGACAGTCAACGATCGTGTCCACAACCCCTTATATTATTTGACGTACAAAACAGTGTTCAGATAAAAAAGTTGCTAAACTGTGGGTATGAAGATTGATGCCAACTCATTGCCCAACGACCCAGAAAAACTCAAGGAAATGTTACTTGAGTTGCAGCAGGCTATGACAGAAAAAGATAAAGCGTTAGTATAAAAAGATAAAACCATCACTGAGCAGGCTATTCAAATTAATCAGTTTATTGAGCGCTATGAATAGCCAAGCGTAAACAGTTTGGCAAAAGCTCAGAGCAAAGCCCGGCGGTGGTGAAATCTTCAATGAAGCAGAAGAAGCCTTGGATGAAGCAGATAAAATGCTCTTAGCAGAGGTTGATAGCAAGCAAGCACCAATCATAAAAAACAAACCGAAACGAAAGCCTCTTCCTAAGGACTTACCACGTAAAGTCGTGACAATAGATTTACCTATTGATGAGCAAGTCTGTGATTGCTGTCAAAGTCGCTTACATAAAATCGGTGAAGCACGTAGCGAAAAGCTTGAGTTCGTACCCGCACACATTAAGGTTATTGAAACCGTTCGCCCCAAATATGCGTGTAAACAATGTGAGAAAACAGGTACAGCGAATCACATTAAAACCGCACCAATACCTTCAACGCCTATCCCAAAAGGCATTGCTACGGCCAGTTTACTCAGCCAACTTATCACGGCCAAATACCAATATGGTTTACTGCTTTATCGACAAGAAAGCATGTTTAAGGACTATGGCATAATGTTAAGTCGTCAAACGATGTCAGATTGGTTAATACGTTGCAGTGAGTTACTGATACCACTGTATAACGTATTAAAAAGCAAGTTACTTGCACAAATAGTGGTCCATGCAGATGAAACGCCATTGAAGGTTATTCGAGAAGAAAAAAGTACTAGTTATATGTGGGTGTATTGTTGTGGAGAGGATAAGTTGAACAATAATAAGACAACGAACATCGTCTTGTATGATTATCACAACAGCCGAGCAGCACAATGCCCAATAACGTTTCTTGAAGGTTATAGCAATTACTTACAAGTTGATGGTTATGCTGCGTACGGAAAAACAAAGGCGATATTAGCTGGCTGTATGGCGTATGCGCGTCGTAAGTTCATTGATGCGAAAACCGTGCAAGGTAAAAACAAAACGGGTAAAGCGGATGTCATATTGAATTTAATCGGTAAGCTCTATGGTATTGAGGCGGCTATAAAAACAAAAGGCCGCGATGAAAAGCACCAAATATGGTAAGAAAAGTCAAAACTAATACTCGACAAAATAAATGCGTGGGTAACGAACAATAAAGAAAAAATCCCGCCAAAGAGTAAACTAGGCGAAGCATTAACCTATTGGCATAAACAAGCCCACAAACTCGAGACCTACCTTAAAGATGGGTGTATCAATATCGATAATAATCGTGCTGAACGAGCAGTAAAGCCGTTTGTAATTGGTCGTAAAAATTGGCTATTCTCAAACACCGCACGCGGTGCTAAGGCGAGTGCCATGCTTTATAGCTTTGTTGAAATAGCCAAAGCCAATGGATTGTTGGTCAATAGCTATTTACAAACCTGCTTAAATGAAC